>CAYPON010000079.1:0-12075 GCA_964412315.1 uncultured Anaerolineae bacterium
AGGTCTCCAGCCAGGTGGGGAAAGGAAGTCGCTTCTCGTTCCGGTTGCCGCTGTGAACATTGCTTCCTCCCATTTGACCGCCATGATTTGGCTGCAGTGGAAATCCACTGGGCAAGTCATATGTCAGTTAGATCAGATCGTACTTGGAAAGCAAACATGAAGCTGGCAACGGTCATGAAGAATCATTCATCTCTCGTAGAAGCTTTTCCACCTCGGCGCGCAGGTCAGATAGTCGGGTTTGCAGGAGATCCCAAACCACATGGTCATCTACTAAGGCGTAGCCATGAATGAGCAGGTTGCGGAAGGCGATAATTTGTTGATATTCGCTGATCTGCTTTGCAGTAGCAGGGTCGGCTTTAGATAGCTGGCTCAGCGCTTCACCTATAATTCCAAATTGGCGTTCGACGCCTGAGCGTAACAAGGCATCCTGTTCGTAATCCGCAAAAGTCTTGCCCTGCGAAAATTGCTCGAGCAGATCCGCGGCCTGGAGGATGTCATACAGGAACTTCTTGGATTCAAGCCGCATAGAGTACCATCCGCGTAGCGTTCACGCTTTGCAGAAAATAAGGGTTCTTGATCGCAGAGGTCATAACCAGATCAACGGGCCGCTGGAACAGATCTTCCAGGGCCTCAAGCAAACCGAAGTAGTGGTCAGCGTATTGATTTGGCTCTAGGTCTCTGAATTCGACGAGGAAATCGAGATCGCTGCTTTCAGGGTTGAAACGGTTGGCAGTGGCCGAACCGAATAATTCGAGCCGTCGCACGTGATATCGAATACACAATTGCTCAAGCTCCTGGCGATGTGCCTCGATTAGGCGGTTCACCCTAAGCTCTCCCCCAGTTTCCTACCCCAGCTATACTGGTCGCTGAATCATTGTCAGCAGATGTTACCACATCATCGGAATTCATGCAAATTCCGACACTACTTTAAGTCGCTCACAGTTCCCCAAGCATAGCTACGGCAGCGTCCTCAATCTGTTGCGCGCAGGTCGGAGCCAGAGGCGCTGGCAGGCGATACCAGAAGTAGGCGTTGTTCACCTCATAGCCACCGAACTCGTAGGCCGCTGCTGTCGGCAGATAGCCCACCGAGCCGTTGCTGTAACCGGCAATCATCGTATAACGCAGAGGGGATCGCCCTTTAATCGCCAATCCTACTTCCACAAAAGGCTCCGCCGGGATGGCGACCAACGCCGCCTGGCCCATCCGGAAAGCTTGTAGCTCGATGGGTGTATACCAGGCGCCGCCGATCTCCTTCACCTCGGCCTCCCATGGGAAAAGCCTCTCCCGCAGCTCGACGACGGCCTGCCACGTCATTTTCATGGAGGAGGCAGCGATTTCCTCCGCAGGAGTGATCGGCTTGCCATCGGGTCCCATGGGGCCCCAAAGCGGCAGGTCCAAATTCCGGCTGGCGGCGGAGAGGGGGATGGCCTCTTGCATCGCTTCAATGTCAGCCCAGGCCTGGAGGACACTTCCTGCGACCGATTGCCCGAGTTTTTGCACGTGGTCGTAATCCTTCTTTGGCCCTCCGCACGGATTGATGTCAGCACCGGCTCCTTGCACGAAAAGGCAGGTCGCGCCGGTGGCGGATTCCACCGCCCAACGCATCGCTCCCGGCCAATCGGCTGAGATGCCGTAGCTGTCGTAGCTGAGAGCCACGGCGTGGCAGGCATAGTTGGCCACTACCGCCAGCGGATAGCCTTCCGTTGAGTCCAGCCGCAAGATAGTAACCTGTGGATCCACAGGGCCGGCGAGGTTTTCGCCCAGAACAACCTGCCCGTCCGGTCGTTGTTCGCGGCGGTTGACGCCGATACTGGCTTGCCCTCGCCCATAGCCGATGCGCCCAGGCTGAAGCTGCGCGTCGGCGGCGCAGATAGCACCGGCGATCTGATGAATCAGATTGGTGGTGTAGGCATGATCCCGCGCCGTTTGTTGGGGGCCTGGATAAATAATGGGGCCGGAATGGGTGTGGGAACAGCAGATCATGATCTGTGCGGCGGGAATATCTGTGCACTGCGCTACTTCCCGCCGTATGCGCGCCACGCTCTTGGGGTGAAGGAAGATCAAGTCGCAGGTGACCAAAGCGATTTTGGTTTCCCCGTTGTCCAGGACGAGGGCTGTGGCATAGAGATCGTCCAGCAGATATTCGCTCCCCTTCGTCCGCACGGCATAGCCGGTCAGCATGATACCGATAGGAGGAGTAATAGGGACCCGTTCAAGGCCAATGCGCAAAACCTGGGACATAGTTTACCTCCATTGTTTGCCGAGGTGTGGCGGGTTTTAGTTCAGGAGCAACGCGGCATTCTAATCCGCTCCTTTGCGGCTGTCAAGAAAAGGCGGCGAAAGCGGAAGTGTAGCCTTTCCTGTTGCAGCGAAGAAGGTTCAGGCATATACTGTTGAGACGGAGGTGATGCGATATGAAGATAACCAAGATAGAGACCATCAGAAGCAAGAAGCCGATCGTTTTGCCAGAACCATGGAGGCCGGCCTGGAACGAGCCGGACACAAAGCCTATAGCAAGCATTGGATTCGCTTTCTACAAAGTGCATACAGATGAGGGCATAGTGGGCATTGGCCCGGCGATGGGTAACATCTCCCCCTTTGTCGAGTCCACCCTGGTCGGCCAAGACCCGGCCTACATCCAGAGGTTCTGGGATGTCAACATGAAGGGGCGCGAGACGACTCTCGGCAGCGGTTCCTGCGGCGGCCTCGAGATAGCCCTCTGGGACATCGTTGGCAAGGCAGCCAACCAACCCGTCTACAAGCTCCTGGGAGCTTGCAGAGATAAGGTAGTGGCCTACGCTGCCACTTCGCAACTCAGGTCGGCTGGTGAATATGCCAGGATGGCTGTCGAGTTCAAGAAAAGCGGCATCAAGGCGATCAAACTCAGGCTTCACAGACCCAATGTGGAGGATGACCTGGATGTTGTCCGCGCTGTGCGGGGCGCGGTGGGTAACGGCATGATGATCCTTGTGGACGCGAACCAGAACAATCAATCCATCAACTATGACTATTGGTCGAGGAGGACAGCCCTGAGGGTGGCCAAGGAGCTGGAAAAGCTCGATGTCTATTGGCTTGAGGAGCCTCTGCCGCGCACGGATTTGGAGGGATTGGCCGAACTGAGCGCCGCCGTGGATGTATATATAGCTGGCGGCGAGCATTGCGCGAACATCTACGAGTTCCGGGATGCGCTCTTTGCCAGGGCCTATGACATCGTTCAGCCGGATGTGATCCTCGGCCAAATCGGGATCAGTGGGATTAGGAAGATCTCCGTGCTGGCGGATGCCGTCGGCAGGTTTGTCGTCCCCCATGTCTGTGGAGGTGGAAACAATGGGCTTTACCTGGCTGCCACGCTGCAGGCACTAGGCACGATCAGCAACTGTCCATTCATCGAATACACGCTGGATCCTCCTGCCCTCACCCCGCAGGCGCTGCACCTGCCTCTGCTAAAAGAGCCGATCTTCGTTGACGGGGAAGGTTTTGTCCAGATACCCCAGAAGCCGGGCATTGGTGTCGAACTAAATGAAGAAGCAATAGCGGAATACGTATGAACAACTGCATCGGCAAGGCCATGCGCAAGAGTCCCAGGTGGGCGATGGCTACACTTTGGGCAGACTACCTGCTCGTCAGCAGCTACCACACGCCTGGCAGAAGCCGATAGCGCACGCGCTGAGCGTATTCCTTATAACCTTCCAGTTCGTCTTGTAAGGTCCTGTCCTCCAGCGCAGTGCGGACGACGTAAAGGCAGAGCGAGAGCACCGCTGGAATGAACGCCCAGAGCGAGCCGAGCGCCAACGACATCGTGAACCAGGTGACGGAGATCGCAGCATAGCCTGGGTGGCGCACATAGCGATAAGGGCCGCCGGTGGCAACGGTATGGCCGCGATCTATCTGGATGCGAACGGCGGTGGAGAAGAACTTGTTGGCGACCATGGCCCAGGTGAAGAACAGTTGCGCCAAGGCCGTCACAACCAGTGCTGCGATATGGATGGCAGGAGCCAGTTGCGGGGACCAGCCGAAGCGCTCATCCAACCCGACCATGATGAAGATGGCAAGGCCTGTGATAATGAGGAGACTGGTGATTAGCCTGTCCCAGCCTTTGATGCCCTCTTTCGGCTCGCCGCGTTCCGCGATCAACTCCGGGGGCATGACAAAGGCGTTGATGAGCAAAAGGCCCACGCCCATGGCGATATAGGCCCACGCCCAGACCCAATCCAGGCGACCCGATGCGATAAACAGGATGGCGGCTATGAGCAGAAACTGGCCGATGACCTGCACGAACCTTTTGCGAATGGCGCGAGCGATATCGGACTTGGGCTGCTGACCCGAGATGTTAGCGTTCATTTCATCCCTCCTGAGAGGTACCGGGCGACCCCGGCAGTGGCGCCAGGCTTGACGTTGCCTTGTTCGAAAGATGCAATAGTACCCATTACGCTTTCTCCTGCGCTAAAAGTCACCATTTACCAAACGCCCAGTAGCAGCCGATAACGCACCTTTTGCGTGTACTCCTTATAGCCCTGCAACTCCTCCTGTAGGGTACGATCCTCCAACGCGGTTCGGAGGATCAGCAGGAGCGCACCAAGTACCCCTGGGATGAGCGCCCAGACTGAGCCGAGCGCCACTGCAGTGCCAAGATTCCAGACAATCGCCCCAGCGTAGCCCGGGTGGCGTACATAGCGGTAGGGGCCTTCCGTGACGACCGTGTGCCCACGTTCCGTCTGGATGCGGATCACTTTGGAGAAGAACCTGTTCACGGCCATAGCCCAGAGGTGCAATGCCCACCCCAGCGAATATGCGGCCAGCGCGACGATCTGCCAGGCGAGCGAGACTTCCGGCAACCATCCATAACGCAAATCCAGAGCAGCTACGATCATCGTCGCAAAGGAAACTAGGCCATGGATGCTCACGAGCAGCCGGTCCCAATTCTTGGCGCCTTTTTTGCCTATGTCACGCTCTTCGCTCAACAACTGCGGATCGGTGAACAGCACGCTGACTACGCTCCCCAACGTCAGCAGGCCAACATAGACCCAACCCATGATCCAGTCAATGCGGCCTGCAGCGATCAACAGGATGGCCACCATAAACAGTGCGCCAACGATGTTCTTGATGAGGTATCTGCGAACTCCGGCAGCGGCGCCGCTCTTAACGTTGGTTTGTTTCACAGGCGTAGTAGTGTTCATAACCTTTTCCCCTACAGTGCATTACACCGCTTCACACAGGGCCTGCTACCAGAAGCCTGGTAGCAGGCAACAGCATACCCTTTAGTCCATCATATCCCTATCTACTTTATAGTACAAAGTGGTTCAGCTTTCCTGACATAACACTGACAGAAACCTGACACTACCTATGCGCTCCGCCTGCTGGCCATGCAGGATGCGTTATCCTTGTTTCCACGACATTATGCCGCCAATATCCGCTGGGCAGTATGAAAGAAGAATTCCCCAGATGCGTCGGCTCTCTGGGGAATTTTGCGATTAGCCATTAAGATAGTGAGCGCTTCAATCTGTCGGCGATGATCGCCTCGTCTCCGTCCATGATAGTCGCCACGGAGACGACGATAGCTCCTGGCTGAGAACGCACCCAGATGCTGGGGTCCCCTTCGCGCAAGGCGTCGGCTATCTCGGCGGCGGTTTTCCCCAATGCCTTCTCGTCAAACGCAATGCGCAGGGCGGTTATCGGATCCCCTTGAGGGGCTATCTCAATATTGGGAGTTTTCTCCAGTTCTTTGTGCAGCCTGTCCACGCGTCTCTTATAGCCCGCAAACCGAGCCTGGTGATCCATGGCCAGCCATTCGCGGAGGGCAACGACCACGGCGATGATCTCCTGTCGGTCGAGCTTCAGAGGCCGCCCGAAGCCTCGGTAGGGGTTGGATTCAAAGCCAATGAAGCCCTGTAACGCTGCCGCCTCGACCAACTCTTTCCTCCCGCAAAGGATGCCGCTGGAGTTAGGGGCGCCAAAATACTTGGCCCCATAACAGACAAGATCGGCGCCCATCGCCGCGTACTTTCTCAGGTTCTCCAGCGGATATACCTGGGCCGCGGCGTCCACGATGACGGGCACGCCGTGCACCTTGCCCAGGCGTATCACCTCCTCCAATGGCACCACACCGTCGCCTCGGCTCGGCGCCATGTATAGAAGGGCCGCTGTCCTCTCCCCAATGGCGGTTTCTATCTGCTCCGGCCTAGTTCCCGACTCATCGCCGACCTGGATCAGCTTGGCGCCAGGGACGGTCACACACCTCTCATATTTATACCTAAGCCCCTTCTGGATGATGACCTCGTGCCTGATCCCTGTCACATCAGGCAGCCTCTCTATCTTGGCGGGATCGCTCCCTGTCATGCAGGCTGCCATCCCCAGCGCCAGGGCCGCGCAGCATCCCGGGGTCACGTAGGCTGCCTCCGTGCCCAGCAACTGCGCGATTATCTGGCCGGATCTATCCAGCAACGCCTTCATGTCCACGAAGTATTGGTTCGCTTCCTCCATGGCCCGGCTGACCTTGGGTGAGAGCATAGAGCCTCCCAACAAGGTCATGTGGCCGACAGCGTTGATCACCGGCTTCACTCCTAACTCTTCGTATATCCTGCGGCTGCTTTCACGACTCATTGCTTACCTCCTTTGTATTTTGTATGTTATAGGGCACGACCAGGTTTCTACTTTGCATTATACAAGATTTCAGATAACCGCACTCCTGTATCAAATGCCTCCCGGAGCAGTTCCTCCCTTTGGCTGACGGGAGTTGTCACAGTGCCAGATGCCTTGATCACGCCGATGGTTTCCACATCGAAGTAGTAGGAGAGCCTGCCCTGCAACCAGGCTATCACATCGTCGTATGCCTCTGGATTCGAGGCCTCCCAGGTGGCAACCAACACAGATTTAACCCCTTTCGGAAAGCGATGCTCAGGATTAGGCCCAGTGTACAAGTACAAACGATCTAGGAGGAGCTTGGTCTGGGCACTCACGTGATCGAAGTATATGGGTGTGCCCAAAACGAGGGCTTTCGCTTCACGGAGTGCCGAGTAGAAAACCCGCATGTCGTCGTCTTGTACGCATTCTCCTGTCTGCATACATGCATCACAGGCGTCACATGGGTTTATCCGATAGTCGCTTATGTAGAAAAGTTCTGTCTCGACCCCTTTGCTCTTCGCTCCCTCCAATACCCTCTCTACCAAGGTCCCTGTATTCTTACCATGACGGGGACTTCCCACTATGCCAATCACCTTTTTAGCATGGGTCGTCATTGCTGGCTGTCCTCCTTCTTCCTCTGAGACGACGGCAGTCCACAGCGAACATAGAAAGTCTAGGGTCACATGCTCAGCCCCTCGCCGAGTGGTCCCTGCAATTACCTGATCTCAATCACCCGGCCGGTGATTGAAGAGCGGATGATGGCGGCCACGATTTGCGTCTGTTTCAGGCCGTCGAGATGGGTGGGAAGAGGCCCTCGCCCGGCCCAATTCTTTGGCTCCAAGGTGCCTTCTAGGATGGCATCTATGAACGGCCCGACCATGGCTGCCAGGCCCACCGAGCAAGGGCCTACGTACTCGAGGGCAGGCACCAGCTCTCCACCCCCTGCCGCGAGTTGCCCGGTGGTCGGGGTGGGCCGGTGGAGCAGCGCTTTCAGATTGGCGCCTTGCGCCAGAAGCGCGTTCTGGTGTGCCAGGAGCTGCTCGGGAGTCAGGCTCTGCGCCAGATTGGCTCGCCAGCCGGATTGTGCAGCAAAGCCGGCGCGTTTGTTATAGATGACCGTGCCCTCGGAGCCGGAAAAACACATATAGAACTCGACCAGTTCATCAATGTGCTTGATCCACTCCGCCTTCACCCGCACCTTAAGCCCCGTGTCGAAGCTGAGAAAAGCATCGTATACGTCAGGCGTGAAGCCCAAAACTGCCTGTTGGACGATGGCGAAAGTTTCTTTCACCTCAGCCGGGGCAAAGTACCAGCGGAGCAGGTCAACAACGTGGCTGAGTAGGAAATGGGCGGTGGACGAGCCAGAAGCCCAAGCCTGTGAGCGCTCACCCCACAGTTTAGTGGGCACGCTGATGTTGTCGTCCAGGCGCGATTCGCCGTATACCACCCGCCCCAACAGGCCCTGCTGGATCACATAGCGAGTAGCGAAATCCGTCGGCACGGCGCGATTGGCAAAGTTGACGAAAAGGCGTGCCTTGTGTTTCTCGACCGCGTTGTAGATCGCTTCGCCATCCTCCAAAGTGGTTGCCAGAGGCTTCTCCAGGATAATGTTGGGCACCCCGGCCTCCAATGCCGCCACGGTTGGCTCGCGATGCAACGGATCAGGCGTGGCAACGACGACCAGATCCAGGGCCTGACCGCGCAGCATTTCATGGTAGTCGCTATAAGCCTGTGCGCCTACTCGTGCGGCGACGCGCTCGGCCACCTCCAGCCGCACATCCGCCACGGCAGCAACTTGCACCGCCGAATGGTTATGCAAGAACTCGGCATGTTGCGCGCCCAAAAGCCCTGCACCGATGATTCCAGCTTTCAGCGTCTTGCCCATAGAGCCTCCTTTTGGTTTTGCACGAGATTCGGATCCTATTATACTACCAATGAGCTACTCCTTTCACGCGCCACTCAAAATAGATCCCAGCCCGCTTCCTGCAGCCGTTTTATGCTGCTACGATAGGCATCGCACACCTCCTCCTCTACCCAGCCACTGTAGCCTGCTCGACGCAATCGCGCCAACAGTGCTGCCCGTTCCGTGCGGGGCATCAACCGCGGATCGGTCATCGCTGCCACGTGAAAATCAGCCTTCGCGGCCAGCAAGCGCTCGACGGCAACGAAAGGCAGTTCCCAGAACCCGCCTTGTGCCCCAGTGCGGGCCTCGAATCCCTCCGATGTTCCTGCTTTAAGCGAGACCCGAATATGGACACAATGATACCGCGCCAGTTCAGCGGCATAGCCCTCGTCGGCCGCTATGGGGATGCCATTGGTCTCTAGGATGAAAGCGTATCCTGTCGGCTCGACGCGCTCCAGCACGGCCAGCAGGTGGTGCTTGCACAGTGTAGGCTCGCCGCCGGAGATGCGCAGCCGGGGCACGTGCTTCCGGCGCGCGTTCTCAATCAGTTGCCTGGCCACCTCTTCAGGTGTGTAGAACTCTCCGCACCTCTCGGGGAAATCGCGAGAGAAATCCACCCAGCAGAAGACGCACCGCAGACAGCAACCTACAGTGTAACTGGTGGAAATGCCACCATAGACGCCGACGCAATAGAAGGCAGTGTATTTGCGCGCGCCTTGCCTGGAAACGACCTCTTCCGTTCTCCGAGCCAGCTCAAACGGATTGAAGGGCGTGAATCCCTTGCGCACAAAGCGTGGATATGCTTCCACCTCTATGGCCTCATGGTTAGCCTTTTTCCACCACTGCTGCAATCTCCACTGGCAGGCCATCCCGATTCTCCACCGTGATCTCCTTGACCGTCACCCTGGGATGTGCCTTCACCTTGTCCGCAAAGGCGTTGGGGCGCTGGTAGATCGCGCCAACGACGACCGCCTCGCTATCGAGTATTCGCATCACCGTCTCGCGGAAAAGAGGCGATAGCATCTCCATTGGCCCGATCTCATCTATAATGACAACCTCGCCCTTTTCCATCGCCTTGCGCAGTGCCGGAACGCCCAACTGGTTAATGGCGTCCAGGTTGATCCTATAGCTCTTGAAGGGTGCTTGATGGGCAAAAGTCACGCCCGGCTTTTTGGTCGCCAACCATTCCCTTTCTCCCCCCAGCGTCACCAACTCGAACCCTACGCGCCGCCCTGCGACAAGGGCTTCCCGCGTATAGAATCCTCCCGCATGGCCGCCGAGCAACGAAACGATCTTGTGAATAGCCGTGGTCTTGCCGATCCCAGGCCGCCCTGTCAAAAGTATGACTGGTTTATCACTGGCCATAGAGCCTCAGGTCCATTCCCTGCTGGAGCTTAAAGTGATGCTTTGATCGGCTTAATTATACCTGCGTATCATGCTTTTGGCAATAGCCGCTTAGCAGTGAGGACAATCGGCCACCTGTACGTTTTGGAGGCCGTTGTGAAAGACATATAATTGCCAGCAAACGATCGGTGCGCGAGGAAAACAGGATAGACAGGATGCACAAGATGTACCTCACCCCGCTTATCCCTGTAAATACGGAAGGAGTGTACCCATGACAGAAGGCGAGCTGCAAAGCAAGATTCGTGAGATCGAGCATCTACTGAATGCCATCCGCACCTCGCTGCAACAGGGTGGGAGTTACCTCATCAGCCGGTGCGCGCCCAATGGCCCGATTATGCGCGAGCCGAACTTAAGCTACATCCACAAGGCGAGTTGGGGGATGTACGCGGCGGGCGTGGACAGGGCGATCATTGCCAGGTTGCTCGATTGGGCAAGGGATAGTGCTTTGCAGCCCAACGGCGATTTCTATTTCCCCGGCGAAGGGCCGGAATACAAAGACATGCAGCGCGTCTACAGGCCCCTCACCTTCGGCAAGGTCGCTGTCTGGATAGATCATCCCCTCATCCGCGACCAGAAAGTGGTGAAGAGGCTGCTGCAATACCAGCACAAATCCGGTGGCGTCTTTAATTATATCGGCGATGACCCCGTCCGCATCGAAGAACAACCCACACTGGGCACACTGAACACGAGCTTTTTTGGCCATCTGATGATCGCGCTGGATAGAAGAGAGGAGGCGGTGAAGGCGGGCGACTGGCTCTGCCGTTTCGTCCAGGCTAACAAGGAGCACATCGCGCAGCGCGGCGTGATGTATACCAACATGACCCCAGGGGGCGCACTCGTCACTGACATCAAGCCGGGCGGCAAAATATCGGGCCTGGTGAACAACAAGGACGCCAAGCAAGAATTCTGGCAGGTGGGAACGGTCATGGCCTATCTCGCCGTGCTCTACGACAAGATGCGCTCCAATTGGACGCGCAGCCAGAGAGAGGCACAAGCCTGCCTTGATAGCGCGCTCAGGCTGCTGGATTTTGAGGACACCATGCCCCTGGATACCTATCTCTGGCCCAGCAAGTGCAAGGTGGGCTGGGGGGCGGGGGAACTCTTGCGCGTGCTCGTCAAGTACAATGTGGGCAGCGAGGAGCAGATCGAGAAAGCCTACCGCGCGGCGAAAAAGGTGGCGATCTTTACCTTCATGGATAACCAACTGCCCAACGGCGGCTGGTCGTGTATGCATTATCCGTTGAGCGAATCGGCCCCGGAGATGGCCTTTGACTACAAGCCGCTCAAGGGCCTGGTGAACGTGCCCGGCCACCCCATCCCCGGCTCGCAGACGATCTTCTTGCTGAGCGAAGAGATCACCGGCGAATTCCTCGGCGAGATGAAAGCCATCGAGATGGGCGTGGAAGCGTTGTTAAACCGCTACCGTTCCCTCGCCATGTAGCAACATCTCCTTTTGCCCTGAAAGGGTGAAAGTGTTCTTTCCCGTTCAGCCATGGCGCTGAGAATGAGTTGACAGAAAGCGCGGCGTTGTTATAATGGCAACTGTTCAGACCTCTGAGATTTCGCAAACTCGGAGATCTATTGGGAGGAGTCAAACGATGGAAAAGGCGTTGGAAGCATTGTCAGCGAAGGAGTTCGAGGAACTGGTCGAGCACACGATAGACCAGCGCCTTGAGGTCTGGCTTACTCAACTGATGGATGCCTTCATCGGTTTGCAGGATGAGGAAAATGCAGCACTGCAGCCAGAGTTTGCCGCCTCCCTCAGACGTGCGCTGCAACAAGCACGCTTGGGAGAGGGCACTGACCTGAAGACCTTCCGAGACCAGATCGGACGATGAGGCCCTTTCAGGTCATCCTGACGGCTGAAGCTCAGGCGGATGTAAAGCGTCTCGATCCTGTCCTTCAGACGCGCATTCTGGACAAGCTGGAGTGGATGGGGCAAAAAGCAGAACTATTGCACCACCAGACACTCCAAGGAGAGGAATGGATTGGGTGCTTCAAATATCGCATCGGTGACTATCGGATCATCTATCAGATAGACTGGCCTGCTGAGAGACTGGTTATCTTGAAAGTTGGACACCGCCGAGAGGTGTATGGATGATCCCGCCCGCTTCTATCCCGGAAGGCTCAGACTATAGCAATTGATG
>CAYPON010000079.1:12085-12475 GCA_964412315.1 uncultured Anaerolineae bacterium
GGTTAACCGTATCAATCATCGCCTTGTACTGCGGGAAGCACCCCTCTCCCTTGCCCGGAATGTAGGGCGAGGCGGTCGGCGACACGATCAGCCCCCGGTGGTCATCAAAGGTGGCTTTAATCAGCGCCTCTGTCTCCTCGCGGATTTGCACCGGCGTGTGCTCGTACATGCGGCTAATCTGGATGTTCCCCTCCAGGCAAATCACGCCACGCGCAGCCGCTTTCGCCTCCTCTGGCGTGATATCTCCCATGGGAGGAGCCTCGAAGGGGTGCAGCACGTTCACGCCCATCTCCACAAACCCCTGGATCACCTTTTTGATACTGCCGTGGCAGTGAATGTGGACGCATCCGCCAGCATCGTGGATCAGGTCAGAGATTGGCTTGTCATATC
>CAYPON010000080.1:0-12433 GCA_964412315.1 uncultured Anaerolineae bacterium
GGTCGGGTCACGCCGGTCCCTACGGCGGCGCAATATTGGTCATGCGCGCCGTTGACGACCAACGTGCTCTGCGGCAGGCCGGTTGCCTGGCTCGCCTCGGCGGTCAGCGTGCCTACCACCTGCCCCGAAGGGCACATCGGCGATAGCTGCTCGCGCGTGATGCCCGCCGTCTCCAACAATCGTTCGTCCCAATCGCCGGTGGCGACGTTCATCAGTTGCGTGATGCCCGCATCGGAGGGGTTCATGCAGAAGCGGCCCGTCAAGCGCCAGGTGATGAAATCGTTGACGAAGAGAAAGCGACGAGTCGCGGCAAAGAGATGCGGGCGATTCTCCCGCAGCCAGGCGATATGCTGCAACGGCAGGCCGCCCCACAGCATCCAGCCGGTCGTCTTTTTGATGAACTCCGCCCCCCATCTCTCCCGGACGCGCTCCGCCTGCTCCTCGGCGCGTTCATCCATCCAACTGATCGCGTTTTGCAAGGGGTGCCCTTCGGCGTCCACCGGGATCGTCGTGCCCGCCTGGGAGGATTGGCTGAGGGCGATGACCCGGTCGCAGGGACCGATCTGCTGCAAGACCGCTCGTATCGTCTCTACGAGGCCGCGCCAAAGCTCCTGCGGGTCTTGTTCCACCCACTTGGGCTGAGGCTTGAGCAGGCCATAGGTGTAGCTGGCCGAGGCGACGATGCTGCCCTTGAGATCGAAGAGCAAGGCTTTGGTAGCCGTGGTGCCAACGTCCAGGCCTAACAATAAATCCATTACAGGCTCCGTTGCACTGCGCCCAACGTGTGCATGAGGCGGAACAGCTCGACGATGTTCTCCTCAGGCACGTCTGGGGCGATATAGCTGGAAGTGCCCAGGCACAGGCCCGGGTGCGGCCATTCGTCCAGCACGCGCTGCACCTCGCGGCGGATGTCGTCGAACGTCCCAGGCCCGACGATGTTAATGACCGAAATGGATCCCCATAGGATCAAGGGGTCTCCGTTCCGATGGCGCAGCTTGGCTACGTGGGCGATGCGCGTGCCGCACTCCTCCTGAAAGCCCTGGAATCCGGCGATGCCGATGCTGATGAGCGGTGCCAGCATGTCATTCATGTTGCCGTCGCTATGCCACACCAGCTTGAAGCCAGCGTCCACGAGCGGAGCCAGGGCATAGTCGAGATGCGGGAAAAAGTACCGCTCCATAAGGCGAGGGGAGACCATGTTGCCACGCTGATCGGTCATGTCCGTGCCGAGATAGCCGATGCGCGGCCAATCTATCCGACGGGCGGCTTCTGCGACGCATTCGTTGTGCCAGCGCGCGAGTTTAGCCGCCGCTGCCCAGTAGCGATCCAAAACTTCAGGATGCAAGGCACAAGCCAGGAAGAAGCCCTCGTAGCCGTATTCCTCATAAGGAAAGCCTAGACAGGCCGGCCCATGAGGATCCATGCCAAATACCCAAAGTACATCCTCTCCCAATCTGTTCTGTGTCTCCACCTGGTAATCGCAAATCCTTCGGATAAGCTCCTCCTGGTCGTCCGTCGAGAGAGAACGGCTGCGCTTCTCCATTTGGGCCGTCTGGTGTTCCAGGTCTTCCACCACAGCCTCCACATCGCGCCAGCGGTCCATTTCCCCTTGCGACCAATGCCGCTGGGTTTCCTGCCGGATCGGGAACCACTTTTGGATGTAAAAATCCATGCCCAGGAGCTTCATGCCACGCACCTGGGCTTCCATCTGATCGTTCCAGTATTCTTCTTCGGACATGCCGGTGAGGTGCTGCGCGAACTTGGCTGGGAGGGTGTTGGCCATGATCGGCAACCTGTCCGTCGCCTCGAAATTCATCGCTTTGATCGAGCGCTCCCGCCCGGTCATTTCAGGCATTGCATGTTAGCTCCTATAGCCCTCACCCTGCCCTCTCCCGGGGGGAGAGGGTTTCCCCTGCCCTCTCGCGGGGGGAGAGGGTTTCCCCTGCCCTCTCCGGGGGGAGAGGGTTTCGCCTGCCTTTTTCCCTTTGGGTGAGGGTTAGTCTCCCGCGTATCCGACTTTTCTCCAAATCTCCCTCGCATATGCAAGGGCCTTTGGCGGCGGCGTGATCCGGCCCAACACGCTTGGCCAGGGATCGCCGGGACGGTGCGTCAGCGGGTTCGGTGACCAATCGTCGTTGGCATATTGCGCCCGCAGCGACTTTTGGCGGAAATCCGGCACCTCTACGGTGTTGGAATCGTTCAGGGCGGAGCGATAGGCCAGGATACCGACGATGGACATAGCTACGCCGCGATAGACATCCAGATAGGGTTGCTCGTTTTTGCGGATCGCCTCGGCGAAGTGATAGTTCATGAAAAAGTCGCCGCCGCTATGTCCTGCCCGCGTGGCCTCGGCGTGGTGTTCCGGAAAGTCGGGGGTGTAGATGCGCTCATGTGGTTCGCCCGACTCTTTCTCCCAGGCTTCACGGCGCACGCGGACCATAGAAGTATTCCCCGTGCGCAGGTTCTCCATGGATCCTTTGCTGCCGTGGATGCGCACCCAGATGCTGTCCCCGCGCAGCGTCCCGGTCAAGAGTTTGACGATAGCGCCGTTGTCCATGCGCACGACCATATTCGAGGCCAGATCGCTCTGTCGCGCCGTCTTGCCAAAGACCTCCGCATCGTTCGGGTCATAAGGGAGAATGAAACCATTGACCTTCACCGGCCAGGTATCAGTGATGTACATGATCGGCGCGAGGGAATGGGTGTTGTAATAAGTTAGGGGCAGCCAGTTGCGCCAGTGGTTTATGCCAGGAGATATGCGGTTCATCTCATCGGCGGACATGGGATGCACGTATTCGCCTTCGCCATATTTGAACTCCCCGATGAGGCCGGACCTGTATAGCCTTTTCATCTCCTGGTTAAAGAGCATATAGGGGTAATTCTCGGCGAACATGTAAATCTTGCCACTTTTCTCCACAGCCTCGATCAGGGCGACACCTTGCGCCAGCGTGAAACAGGCCGAGGTCTCGGACATCACATGTCTGCCTGCCTCTAAAGCTCTGATCGCGAAGGGGGCGTGCTCGTGGAAATAGTTCGCCAGGATCACGGCGTCCATATCGTGTGCAAGGAATTTGTCATAGTCGGTGTAGGTCGTGACGTTGAGTTCCTTGCCAACCTGGAGCAGCCTTTCCTGCCAGGTATCACACAGGGCGACCAACTGCATACCCAGATGAGGCCCCGCTCCTCTAGCGAAACTCTGCCCTCGCCCGACGCCGATGACGCCAACCCTGATCAGTTTCTCCGACATACCTAAACCTCCAGGCATAGGCTATCTTTGTTGAAACTCCTCCACCCGCCAGCGCAGAACGCCCATGTGGTAGCGCTGATGGGCTGGGACGCGGTTGGCATAGTAGGCCGTGACGATTGTGCCATCTCGGAGTTGAACGCTGGCAGGATAACCACCGTCTGTCGCACCTTGCAGATCAACAAGCAGAATCGGCTTGCCCCATGTCGTGCCGCCATCCCCGCTCAGCCGGGCACCGATTCCGTACAGGCCAGGGTTGCGGATACCATAGACCAGAAGGATACGGCCATCCGCGAGTTCCAGCAAATGCCCTGGGTGTTGACCTGGCAACGTGAGTGGGCCGGCACAGGTCCAACTCTCAGCCGAATCCGGGGAGATGAACAGCGCCAGGTGAGCATCCGTCTCGGTGCGACAGGCAGCGAGCCAACGGCCATCTTTCAGACGTAGAAGGGCCGTTTCGTTATAATCGTCAGAAGCGATGAGAGTTGGCTTCCCCCAAGTCCGCCCATCGTCCCGGCTCCAGAACAAACAGGAGTCCGATTTCTTGGCTTCTGCGCCTCCGTAAAAGGAGGCGGCCAGCGTGCCATCCGGGACCTGGATAATGTCACCGAAAGGGACGAGCGGGCGTGTCTCATCCGGAAAAGCAACTGTCTCCGCGCGTTCCCAGGATCGCCCCCCGTCTATGGAACGACAGACCCAGGAACCCAGGATGTGAGCCTGGCTGTGCGGCGTCTCGATGCCAGGCGCTTTCCGGTTGCTCCAGCCGGAGGAGATGACGATGAGCGCGCCGTCGTGGGCCAGGCCGGCCGCGACGTTCATGCGGTTGGTTGCTGGTTCGTGGGGTGCAGGCACGCCACGTCGCTCCCAAAGACGACCCCCATCTGTGCTCGCCCAGCATTCGACATCTCCCTCCCACATTCCGTGACAGGGCTGATTGAAGATCGTAGCGATGATCGCGCCATCTGGCATTAAGGTCAGGTTGGGCCAGGCGCAAACGTTATCAATAGCTATGAAACGCTCCATGGATTACCCCTTTACCTGTTGGCAAGTCTTTCGCCGGCCTCGGCGATGAGGTGCGCCGCGTTGTTGCAGAAAATATCCTCGACATCGGTCGGGCCGAGTCCCGTCGCCTCCGCTGCGCGACGGAAGGCGTATAGCTCTTCGTACATGAAGAAGGACAGCCGCTGGCTCTCCTCCTCGCTAACCTCGCGCATGTGTGGGTCGTCGCTCACATCCCCATAGAGGCCAGGGGGCACCAGGTTGATATAGACGCCGTTTTCGCAGATGCGCCGCATTCTCATGCGCAGGATAGGCAGATCGCTGCCAAAGAGCACGCGCTTCGGCCCGACGGTGCGGATCAGTTGTTTCATCACCTGCGAGTTGGTGTTGGCGCTAAAGTCGAAGAGCATCCGCTCGGTGTCGCGCAGCACCTCAAAGGCATCCCCAACGTCTTCTATGCAATATGCCCGACCTATATGGGCGATGATGAGCCGGATATTTGGATAGTGTCGCTCGATATACAGCATCTGTTCCAGATTCAGCGCATCTCTCAAGCGTTGCCGGCGCGGGATATGTAGCATGACAATCCAGCCGTGTTGATCGGCGGCCTGCAAATGGTGATGGGGCAGATAGTCGAAAATGGTGATGTCGTCGGCGGGGATGTGCGCCGGCGCATAGCTTAGATATGGCTTGAGGCCGAGGAATCCCCCATCGCGCACCCGTTGCACCAGTTCCTCCGCCGACCATTGCGGCGTGCTCAGCATGAGGCATGATAGACCATGCTGACGTGCCGCCCGGCTCACGTAGCCGTTGGCCTCGTCAAAGATCACGTCCTCCCGTGCCGAGCCGAAAATGAGTGGGGTGACCTTTTGTCGCGGAAACATTAACGAGTAGGTACGCAGCAGGTCTTCGATCGGGTTTTCCTCGGCCACGCGCGAGGGCCATTTCGCCCCGCGACTTGGCAGCGCGGTTTCCCGGGCGGGGGTCTTGAGCCACACGTGGGTGTGCACATCAATCATTTGCGGGGGCAAAAAGTCTGCCAGGCGTTCCCGATAGAATGTTCTGTCCACATCTTTAACTTCAAAAAGTGTCACAAGGCCTCCTGCGCACCGTCATCGAAGAGACCTCGGAGGTCTTTCGCTTATCAACCTAGATTTTCTAATCCCCGTATCATGTACGCCTGCAGGACGCCCGATTCGTCGGAATTGAAGAAGGCCATCGTCCCATCAGGAGAGAGGAAGGGGTGGATATGGGCATCTTTGCCCCACGATGAACGAGGATTCAACAGGAACGTCCACTCCTTCAGGGGGTCTTTGCCCGGCTCGCCGAACCTGGCGTAAAAGAGTCGTCCCCCTGTCTCGCGGGGGCCGGCATCTGTCACAAAGCAGGTGCCGTTGATATCGGTGCCAAAGTGGAAAAAGTCGGGATCTATGAACGCCCGGCTCAAGTCGTTGCGGCGCCCCTGCGGATGGCACAGGCCAACATGGCCGATATGAGGAATAGCCTGGCTCTCGATGAGTTGTTCCTCCGCAGGCTTTCTGGTCACGGTGCTGGTGATCGCCCAGTCGCTCCTGCCGCGCCAGCATTGGTGTCCCTGGCAGAACTCGTTGCCATCTCGCCCCCAGGGCAGGTCGCGCAAGTTCGTCCCGTCATCCCAGATCACGTGGATGTCTGCGCCCTCCCCGGAGACGAGGGTGGTGATCACACCCTGCAAGTTATGTACATTGCCATGGTTCTCCTGGATAAGGATGTCGTGGCTTTTCTCCGCGTCGAGGGAGCGGGAATACTGCGGGTGGATATTGCACCAGGTTGGCCCAGAGATGGCCACACGTACCGCCGCTTTTTCCACGTCAAAGACCATTAGCCCGTAAGGCGCGTTCTCCGTTCGGCCATCGCCCATAAAAGCGGGCAGAGCCAGACGGCGGCCATCGGATGAGATCGTGGACAATGAGTAGATGCGGCTGGGCCGGAACTTGGTGCCAGGCAAATCCGCGTCAATGACCATGACCGTCCGGCGATCGCTGCCGTCCAGGCCGACGCGCTTTAGCGTGAGGCGCCCGCCTCCCACCTGGGTCTCGTTCACGAAGTAATAGGCATATTTGCCGTCCGGCGACAGTGAGGGAGCCGTAGCCCCGACCTCGCGGGTAATCGGGGCCAGTGCACAGCCGTTCTTAATGTCGCAAACGAGATATTGATGCTTCGGATCGTGCTGGTCGCTGCCATGGGCATGGGCTGAGCGATGCACCAGAAACCGCCTGGAGTCGAGGGTGAAAATTTGCGCTTCCATGTAGATGTGGGAACTGGGAACGTCCGCTTCGGTGGTCAGTTGAATCACCTCGATGCCTTTGGGGGAGTTCTCATCTAACAAATCAGGTCGAATTTTCATTGTAGGCTCCTTAGCTATTTGAGTCCATATTGGGCAGCAGCCTCGGCGGGCGTAGCACGCCCCTGCACGACATCCTTCAGCCCGCGCAGGAATTGTGTGGGGTTCGCCGCCTGCACGACATTGCGGCCAAAGACCACGCCTTTAGCTCCGGCATTCACTGCCTTGTGCGCCAACTCCAGCGCATCAATCTCCCGTTCCATCTTTTCCGCTCCCAGGGCCAGCACGGGGATGGGCACGCCCTCCGTCACCTCAGCGAAGCGCTGGCCGGTGTAGAAGGTTTTGATGGCATCGGCGCCTAACTCGCAGATAATACGGCACGTTTTCTTGATATAGTCGTGGAATTCATCGGGCCTCGACCGCAGCCCGCCGACAGGAAACACCTCGCCGATGATCGGGATGTCGAGGGCGTAGGTCTCCTCAACCAGGCGTGCGAACACCTCGACATTGAGGGCATCCTGTTCCTCGCTGCCGGTCTTGATGACCAGGCTAGCCAGGACGACATCAGCTCCGACGGCCACCGCCGAGTTCACCGAGCACGATTTGACGATGTAAGCTTCCTGATAGTGCCAGGGTTCACAATGGATCGTGTTCCAATTCAGGCGCACGATCATGGTGGGGCTGCCTTTCCCCAGAAAGAGATCGCCGGAAAAACGCACCATCTGAGGAGCCAGGAGGACCCCATCGGCCTCTTTCAGGCGTTCCGCCGCCGCCTTGAAATCCACCAAGCCGGGCATCGGGCCGAAGGTCTGGCCGTGATCTATGGCGACGATCACGGCTTTTCCCTGGGGCGAAAACAGCTTGCTTAAGCGAATGTCCCTTCCTTTCATTCACTTCCCCTATAGCTGGAGCTCCTGGCGCGATTCGATGACCGACTCATCCAGTTCCATGCTCAGGCCAGGGCCTTTGGGCAGCTCGATGAAGCCGTTGGCCGGCTCGATCTTGTGCTTGAGGAAAAAGTTCCCTCTGGCCCCATGCTGCAAGAGCCATTCCTGGATGGGACAGGTGGTGATGGTCTGTGAGGCGATCAGTTGCGTCGAGGCCATCGCGCCGTGGTGCGGTATGACCGGGATCCCATGGGAGGAAGCCAGCGCGCAAATCTTGACCATCTCGCTCAGGCCGCCTGCCCAGGTCGGGTCCGTTTGCAGGATGTCCACCGCTCCGGCATCCAGCAAAGCTTTGACGCCCCAGCGGGTGTACTCGTGCTCGCCGCCGGCGATGGCGATGCCCTTGACCGAGCGCCTCAATTCCGCGTATTCGGGGATCCTATCCGCCAAAACCGGCTCCTCAAACCACCAGGGGCGGTATTGGAGGGCAAGTTCAGCCATGCGCCTGGTATATGGCACATCCCAACTGCTCCAGGCATCGAACATGATGTCCACATGCGGCCCCACTGCCTCGCGGATCGTGCGGATCAACTCCAGGTTCTTCCTCATGCCCTCCGCTCCCTCCGTGGGGTCGTGGCGGAAGAACCATTTGGTGGCCGTGTAACCTTGCGCGACGACCTCCTCGGCCCGTTTTGCCGCCAATTCCGGCTCGATGGAGTGCCCCAGCATGGAAGCATAGGCGCGGATTTTGTCGCGCGTTGGCCCGCCCAGGAGCACATAGGCCGGGGCATTGAGCAGCTTGCCTTTCAGGTCCCACAAGGCCAGGTCTACGTTGCTGATGGCCATCATGGTCTGGCCCTTGCGCCCGTGGATGGCCCAGCGGTACATCTTGTCCCAGATGCGTTCGATGGCGTGGGGGTTCTCACCGATGAGGATGTGTGCGAGTTGTGTAGCGATGATTCGCGCAAGCTCCTCGGAGAGCGGGCCGTACATGCCACTGGCACCTTCGTCAGTGTCTATGAACGAGAAGATAGCCTCCATTGGGTAGCGCGCACCCTTTTTGCCGGTAGACCTCGGCGTATCGGGTGGCATTGCCCTGAACTCCGGATAGATGTCCACCGGGCGAACGAGCCGCTCTTCTCCCAGTGGCCCATCATAGGCCCATGTTCCCTTCACGCGCACAAAACGAGTCCCTGTGATTTTCATATTATCCCCTCCTTGGATAGTCTCCCTCTTGAGTGTTGCTGCCCCTGGTCTTACCGCAGAGCGCGCAGAGGCCGCAGAGAAAATAATGGAGAACTCGGCGTTCTCTGCGGTCTCGGCGGTGAAAACTGGCCAGGACACTTGGGCAACACTTGACGGGGAGACCACCTATTCCTGTTTCTGCCCAAAGAGACTGCCCACCGTGGGCGGTTGGGAAGGCTCTGCCGCTGGTTTTTCCGCTTTCCCCTCTTCCGCACCTTCCATCTTTTCCAACAGGCTAGAGAAAAGCTTGTCGTGATAGATCTCGTGGTCGCGGATGCGGGTGATCAGCGCCTTCAGAGCGGGATCCTCGATTTCCGGGATTTGCTGGGAGTAGGTAGCGGTGACAGCGCGCTCTGCCGCGATATCCGCTTGCAGCATATCCTCTGCGCTGCCCTCAAGCGCCAGAGGTGTATGCTCGACAACAGGCTTGCCTCCTAAACCTTCAAGCTTTTCCGCAAGCCACCCCAGGTGCTGCATCTCGTTAATCGCCTGCATCTCCAGTTCGTTGCCCACTTCGCAGTCGGGCATGAGATAACGGTGGTAGAGATATTGCAGGATAACCGTGTACTCGTGCCGCACTCCTTCGTCAAGGATGTCCCGCATCCGCCGTGGTGGTTTCCCACCTGAGGCCTCGGCCGCCCCTTCCGCGCTGGCAGCGGCCATTTGTTCGGCCTCTCCCACAAATTTTGTAAAGTCAACGCGATGGGACTCTTCATCTGAGAGGATGCGGGAGAGCACGAGCCGAATGTGTGGGTCGTCAATGGCCTCGATATGTTGGCGATACAAGACTATGGCATCTTGCTCAGCCTGCACATCGAAGCGCATGTTATCAGCCACGTTCTCGACCACGCCGTAAAGTTTGGCCCGTTCCACGCTCGGTTTGCCACCAAGCTCCACAACCAATTCGTTCAACCAGTCGAAATGCCGCATCTCCTCTCTGGCGATGGCCTCGACTTCAAAGGCCATCGGCATTTCGCCCATGGCATAAGCGTGCCGCAGGTACTGCACCACGGCCATGTGCTCGCCTTTCAAATCCTCATACAACATAGCAAGGATGTCTTCTTTGCTCATTTCCACCTCCTTGAAGTGCTGGCAATGTATTTGCCATCCCTATTCTCCACTTACATCCTTTACTCTCCCTAATCCTCCAGCCTGGTGAACATGGCCTTGCTTGCGCCGCATTGGGGACAAACCCAACCCTCGGGCAGAGACTCAAACGGTGCCCCAGCAGGGACATTCGCCTCTGGGTCGCCCTTCGCTGGATCGTAGATATATCCGCAGACCGTGCACTCGTAACGGCTAGCCTGCGGAGCTGCGGGGGCGAAAAGCGTGCGAAAATCGAAATCTCGCTCCGACAGACGACTCGCCTGCGTCGAGACATCCGTTTGCGCTTTGATCAGCCTGGCAATAGGCGAGACGTTCTTCTTATCGCCAAGCAGGATCGCGCCAACAATACGGCCGTTCCTCAGGACGATCTTGCGATACATGCCTTGGGCACGATCAGCAAACCGAAGCTCCGTGAAGCCCTCTCCCTCCGGGTTGACCTCGCCCATGGAGGTCAGGTCAATGCCCACGACTTTGAGTGTCGTCGAGGGAATGGTGCCTGTGTAAGGGGCCACATCCGCGCCCATCATGCTCAAGGCGGCGACCCGCGCCTGCTCGATGGCAGCGGGGATGATGCCATAGACCTGGCCATTGAACTCGGCGACATCCCCGGCGGCGTAGATGTCGGGGGCACTGCTCTGCATTCGCTCATTGACGAGGATGCCTCGCTTTGCTTGGATGTTGGCCTCCTTTGCCAATTGGGTGTTGGGCCGGATTCCCGCCGATATCAGCACCAACTCACCCTGGGCGACAGTCCCACCCTTGAGCCGCACGCCGGCGGCCTTCCCATCGCCCTGGATTTGCTCCGTGGCCGCTCCCGTTATCACCTTGACGCCCGCCCTCTCTATCAGTTCCTGAAGGGTCCCCGCGCCTTGGATGTCCAACTGGCGCGGCAGCAAGCGCGGAAAAAGCTCGACGACCGTTACAGATAACCCCAGAACGCGCAGGCTGCGGGCAGCCTCCAGGCCGAGCAGGCCGCCACCGATTACGATCGCATTCCGCGCCCGCGCCGCATACTCTTTGATGGCCAGAGCGTGATCTATCGTGCGCAGAATGAAGACGCCGGCTTGGTTCGCGCCCTCAATGGGAGGAACGGCGGGGCTGCTGCCAGCGGCGAGCAAAAGGCGATCGTATTTGACCTCGGCTCCATCCGCCAGGATCACCTGCCTGGCCATAGGCACGATGGCCTTCACAGCCAGGCCAAGTTTCACTGTGATACCGTGGTCAATGTACCATTGTTCGGGATAGAAGTAGATCTCCTCTTGCGAAAGTTCGCCAGCCAGGAAAGCAGGCAACTGCCAGCGGTTGTAATAGGGATAATGCTCCGCGGCGTAGATAGCGATCTGGGCGCCAGGTTCACTCTCGGCGATGGTCTTGGCAGCATTAACGCCGGCGACGCCATTACCTACGATGAGGTATTTCACGTGCATTCGCCCCCCATGCTTTTGCAAGCCCCTGTTTGCCGCCGATCAGCTAGACTTTCTTTTCGAACATGGATTTGTCCGCACCGCATTGCGGGCAGACCCAGTCGTCCGGTAACTTCTCGAAGGGTGTTCCGGGGGCGATGCCATTATCAGGATCGCCCTTCTTGGGGTCGTAGATGTATCCGCAAACTGTGCATTCCCACTTTTCCATCGTAATCTCCTTCGCTCACAGAAAGCGGAGAGGCTTTCAGGCTTCGCCACCCAGGGCCGCGATGATCGCTTTCATAAAGGCAGGCAAGTCAGGAGGCCGGCGCGAGGTGATCAACT
This sequence comes from uncultured Anaerolineae bacterium, assembly GCA_964412315.1. Classification (GTDB taxonomy): domain Bacteria; phylum Chloroflexota; class Anaerolineae; order JAAYEA01; family JAAYEA01; genus CAYPON01. Next base: position 11,554 of record CAYPON010000080.1, read on the forward strand.
TGCCATCCTGCACCACTTCCTGATCAACCCAGGTTGCCCCGGCATTGACCATGTCGTCCTTGATCGCGCCGACGCTGGTCACTTTCTTGCCTTTCAGGATCCCGGCCGAGACGAGCACCCAACCGGCGTGACAGATAGCGGCGACCACTTTCCCCTGGTTATAGAGGTCACGGACAAGGTTCAGGACTGCTGGATAGCGTCTCAGCCGATCCGGGGCAAAGCCTCCCGGCACGACTACGGCGTCATAGTCCGCCGATTTGATGGCATCGGCAACGACGTCCACGTTAACCGGATAGCCATGTCTGCTCTGGTAGGTATTGGCACTGCCGGTGCCAACGATATGGACTTCTGCTCCCGCCTCGCGCAAGCGTAGCCAGGGATAAAGAAGCTCCAGATCCTCGTAATCATTTTCCGCCAGGACAGCCACTCGCTTTCCTTTCAGGCTCATCATATCATCCCCTTTCGTCTAAAACTTCTTGAGGGCTTCTTTCTCGGCTTTGCAGATCGAACAAATGTCCGGGGCCTCGCCTAAAACTGTCCAACCACAGTTGGAGCAGACGCAGCTTTGGCAAACTATAAGCCAACGCGCGAGTTTTGTCAAATCCGGTCTGGTAAGACATCAGCGGCGCTCTTCCCGGCCAATAGATTGGTCCACCCCTGGTACCAGGGCTTTCCCAAAGTCGCGAGTCGCCTCCGGTGGCCTGTCATTGCGAGGAGCGGGGTGTGCGACGAAGCAATCTCAGACAGCGACGGGCGTGAGATTGCTTCCCCTTCGCAAGCTCAGGGTCGAATGACAGTAGTTTGGGAAAGCCCACCCCTGGTACTCAGGGCAATTGCATCTTATTCTGTCAAGTCCAGAACACGACTGAGATAACGTCAA
>CAYPON010000081.1:0-1371 GCA_964412315.1 uncultured Anaerolineae bacterium
TATCCCGCTGGGGCACGATCCCGACAAGGGACGCAATCTCCCCCTCGACCTGGTGCGGCAGCGTCTAGGGCCACTGTTCGCCGACGAGCGCCTTCGCAAATACGCCCACAACGCCGACTTTGACCTGCTGGTGCTGGCAGAACATGGCATACCTGTCGCCGGGTTAGCCTTTGACACGATGATCGCCGCTTTTCTCCTGGATCCGGGCCGGTCGAACCTGGGTCTGAAGCAACTGGCCTGGGAGCGGCTCGGCGTGGAGATGGCGCCCATTTCCTCCCTCATCGGCAAAGGAGAGATCGCCATGGCCCAGGTGCCCGTCTCCCGCGTCGCACCCTACGCGGGGGCGGATGTGGACATGACCTTGCGCCTGGTGGAGCCTCTGCGCAAAGAACTGGCGGAGAAGCAACTGGTGCGGCTGTACGAGCAGGTGGAACTGCCCTTGATCCCGGTGCTCATCGAGATGGAGCGCCATGGCGTGGCTCTGGACGTGGCCTTTCTGAAGAGCATGTCCCAGGAACTGGCGCAACGCATGGGCGATCTGGAGGAAAGGATTTACCAGACCGCCGGCCACCCTTTCAACCTGAACTCGACTAAGCAATTGGCCCAGGTGCTCTTTGTCGAGCTGGGGCTGCCCGCGCCAAAGCGGACGCAGACCGGCTTTTCCACCGATGCCAGCGTCATGGAGGAGCTTCGCGGCACGCACCCCATCGTGGATCATCTGACCGAGTATCGCCAGTTGTCCAAGATCAAGTCCACCTATCTGGATGCGCTGCCCGCCCTGGTGAACCGCCGCACCGGTCGCCTGCACACCTCTTATAATCAGACGGGAGCGGTCACAGGCCGGCTCTCCTCCAGCAACCCGAACTTGCAAAATATCCCCATCCGGACGGAAGTGGGACGAGAGGTGCGGCAGGCCTTCATCGCCCCACCAGGATGCTGGCTCCTGGAAGCGGACTATTCGCAGATCGAACTGCGCATCCTGGCCCACGTCTCTGGCGATCCGGAGCTGCAAGCAGCCTTCTGGCGCGATGAGGATATCCACGCCAGCACTGCGGCCACGATCCTGGGCGTTAGCCTGACGGAGGTGACGCCTGAAATGCGTCGCCTGGCCAAGTCCATCAATTTTGGCATCGTCTACGGGATGAGCGACTTCGGCCTTTCGCAGCGCACAGGACTCTCGCAGGAGGAGGCCGCCCGGTTTATCAGGAACTATTTCGCCAAGTACCCTCATGTTCAAGATTATCTAGAAGGGACCAAATCTAAAGCGCGGCGCGATGGGTGGGTGGAGACGCTGCTGGGGAGACGACGCTACTTCCCGGAGCTACAATCCAGCAGCCGGGCTAACATGGGGTTGAAACGAGCGGCGGAGCG
>CAYPON010000081.1:1471-12411 GCA_964412315.1 uncultured Anaerolineae bacterium
CGGAGCTACAATCCAGCAGCCGGGCTAACATGGGGTTGAAACGAGCGGCGGAGCGCATGGCCGTTAACATGCCGATCCAGGGCACAGCGGCGGACATCATCAAGCTGGCCATGATCGAGATGGCGCGGGTTCTGCATCAGGAAGGGTTGCAAAGCAAGATGATCTTGCAGGTGCACGACGAACTGGTCTTCGAGGTGCCAGAGGCCGAACTGGAGACGATGCGAGCGCGCGTGCGGCAGGTCATGGAAAACGTCTACTCCCTCACCGTGCCCCTCAAGGTGGACATCAAAATTGGCCGCGATTGGGGCCACATGGCCTAACAGAATGCCGCCCTTATTCGCTTCATAACGCCGGCCGGGCCAGCGTGCGGATTTTCTCCAGGGTGTCTCGCCAACTGATCGGCGAGAGGCCCAACTTGAGGCGGAGGTGATCCTCCTCCATGCCGCTCTGATAGTCGCGCACGGCGCAGGTCCAACGCAGCATCTCAAAGGAAAGCCCCTCGGACAGGCCGGCGCGCGTTGCTACGTCCGCCAGCACGTATTCCAGGTTGCGCGCTGTGCATTCGAAAAGGTGCGTTTGGGGCTGGTATTGCACCTGGTAGTGGGAAAAGGTCGTCGGGAAGCCCTCCGGCAGGCGCAATTTGCGCTCCTTCAGGTGGTAGCGCGCGCTCTCATAACGGATGTACAAGACCGGAGAGGCCGGATCGGACAGGTCTATGTGGCTCAGCTTGATGGCCATGCATTCGCTCTTTTTGATCCCTGTCGCCAGCAGCAAAGAGACCAGGAGATGGGGCCGGGCATCCGGCTTTTCCCCGTTCATCAGCCCTTCCGTCGTGGCCAGCACCTGGACGATCTGGCTTTCGTAGAGGATCAGGGGCAAGGGGGACGCCGCCCTCAGTTGCAGCACCGCCGCCGCCGGGTCAACAGGCAGGATGTCCTCTTCCTTGAGCCAGTGGAAAAAGACCTTGAGCGTCGTCACTCGCCGTGCATAAGACTTGGGGCTGCAAGGCACGCCGCGCCGACTGCTGAGCCAGGTGAGAAAATCGTCGAGTTGCTTGGTGCGGATTTGGCCCAACGGCGTGCCGGGATGAAGGTATCTCATCGCCAGGCGCATATCTCCCAGGAAAGAATTGATGGTGTGTTGAGTAAAGCCCTGGCGAAGCATGAAATCCCGAAACGGGAGCATCGCCGCCGCCAGGGAGGATTGCGCCGACAAGGGAGCGTTCTCTTGGGCGATCGCTGCGCCGAACTCGCCGCCGGCCCTGTCTACAGGAAAAAGAGCGAGCTGTTCCGCTTCCATAGTCTCTAACCTCTCACAGATATTGACATAATTCTACCAGAACTTTTGTTCAAGTCAAATCGGCAAAGACCTCCGAAGTTTCGGAAACCTTGGAGGTTTAAGGCGCAAGATAATGAGGAGGGGTTGTGACGGTGGGAGTATTGACGGAAAAACAGAGGATCCAGGAGGCGAGTTACGATTTCCCCTATCACTACCTGGATTTGGTAATAGACGAGTATAGGCTCCTCAGGAACGTTGAGTATCTGGGCCGCCTGGAGATCGTCAAGGGCTTACTGGAGCCGTATTCGGGCCAGTCTATTCTCGATGTGGGATGCGGCGATGGCCGGTTTTGTTACGAACTGAGGGATAAGAACGCGAGAGTGACTGGGGTTGACTTCTCGGAGAGCGCGATACGGTTTGCCAGAGCGTTCAATCCAGGGGTCGAGTTCTTCGTCCAGGATGTGGCGCACCTCGATCTTCCCTGCCAGTTCGATGACATCGTTTTGATAGAGGCGCTTGAGCATTTTGCCCCGGATAGGATTCCGGCCATCCTACAAAGCCTGGCCCGCGTTCTGAAAGAGGATGGGCGATTGATCCTCACCGTGCCTTCCACGAATCTCCCCTTGTTGGAGAAGCATTATCAGCATTTCACCCCACAGACCCTGGCCGATACTTTGGCTCCCCATTTCAGGATAGCCAAGCTCCTGGGATGCTCTAGGGGCGGCTACAAACGGAGCATCTTCTTCAACCTGCAAAGGGCGAGCCTGATACTATACCCCTGGAGGAAAAAGAGTAGCCTTGTTCGGAGATTCCTCGTTTTTGTGAACGGCTACTACCGCAAGAATCTGGAGGTAGGTCAACCGGACGAGTGTCTGGGGCTGGCGGCTGTTTGTCGCAAGTGATGGGGTCCGGAAGGTCTCGGTGCAGCCTTTCGGTTGAGCGCCAAATACTATGATGTGAGGATAAGAAATGTCTACAGGACGTTATGATCTCGAGAATAGCCGTGCTCTGTACAAGCGCGCCAGGCGCGTCCTGCCGGGCGGCGTCAATGCCTCGGCGCGTTTCAATCCTGCGTTGCAACATCCCCTGTTTATGGAGCGCGGGGAAGGGGCCTATCTCTATGACGTGGATGGGCACCGCTACATTGACTATAACATGTCCCACGGCGCGAGCCTGCTGGGGCATGGGCACCCCGCCGTCATCGCTGCCGTGCGGGAGGTGCTGGAAAAGGGCATCCTCTGCGCCTGCGAGACCGCAATCCAGGTAGAGGTCGCTGAGCAACTTATCCGCCTCTTCCCCGGCAGCGAGATGGTGCGCTTCACCGGCTCCGGAACCGAGGCCACTTGGCACGCCCTGCGCATCGCCCGTGCCTACACTGGCAAGTGGGACGTGGTCAAATTTGAGGGACACTACCATGGCGTGAACGACACCGTCGGCTTCAGTTGTCGCCCACGGCTGGAGCTGGCCGGCCCGCCGGAGACCCCTCGCCCCGTGCCTGACTCAGCGGGCATTCCGCCGGAGAACGCCGAGCGGGTAACGGTGCTTCCCTTCAACGATACGGCAGCCCTGGAGTGCGCATTGCGCCAGAACGCGGGCCTCATTGCCGCCCTGATCATGGAGCCGATCAACTATGATGCGCAGGGCCTCCGCCCCACCGACGAGTTCATCCGGATGGTACGCGCGCTCACGCACGAACTGGGCATCGTGCTCATCTTTGACGAAGTGCTTTCCGGCTTTCGCGTCGGGCCAGGCGCGGCGCTGGCGAATACGGGCATCACTCCCGACATGACTGTGCTGGGCAAGGCCGTCGGCGGAGGGCTGCCGCTCTCAGTGGTCATGGGCAGCAGGGCGATCATGGAGACTTGTACCCCCAGCGGGCCAGCTTTGCAGAGCGGCACGTATAATGCCCATCTCCTCCAGGTCATCGGCGCGCGCGCCTTCCTGCGCGAGGCAACGCGCCCTGGTTTTTATGAGCATCTTAATGCGTTGGGCGAGCGGCTCTATGCGGGGATGCGCGAGATTTTCGCGCAGCGGGACATCGTGGCCTGGGTGCAGGGAATCGGCTGTCGCTTCGGGCTGCTCTTCGGCCTGGACGCGGAGCCACGCAACTACCGCGACACCATGCGACAGGACATGGATAAAATGGCGGCTTTTCACCTCGCCTGCTTGGAGCGGGGCGTCTATCTTCATCACTTTTCGCCGCATCATGGCTACTCCATCGCGCACACCATGGCCGATATCGAAGAAACCCTGGATGTGATGGATCAGGCGGCGAAGGAGATTCTTCGTCATTGGCGGAGATGATGACGACGACCGTTGGGTTCTTTGTGGCGGTTTGCTCAGTTTCCATAATCCTCAACTCGGTTTCCATGCGCCCAGCACTGCTTCCCCCAAGTCTTGCCAATGAAACTCGATCTGCGTAAAGCCGCACTCTCGCAGGGCAGCGATATGGAACCCTTTAGGCAGGCCGTCGTCGCTCCCTTCCCAGAGATAAGCTTCGTCCCGCAACGTAGACAAATCTGGCCGATTCAATTCTGTTGCTAGCCTCTGCCAGAAACCGTCCCAGGTATCCGCTCCTGTGGCGCGGAACGCGGTTTGCTGCCTCTCTTGCAGCATCTGCCGATACCGCGCTTGCGTCGCGGGATGATCGCTGGCGATGTGATCCGAGTTCATGAAACAGCCGCCCGGTTTTAGCACCTGGTAAATGTGCCGATAAGTCTGCGCCAGGTGCTCCGCGTTCAACCAATGGAGCACTGTCGCCGATAGAACCAGATCGAATGCTTCCCCGTAAGCTGCCGGCCAATCCTTCTGGCGGATGTCTATTTTCAAAAACGCGATGCGGCCACTGTATTCCTGTGCGACCTGTCGCCCAATGGCCAGGAGAAGCGGGTCGGAGTCCACGGCGACGACTTGCGCTTGGGGGTAATGCTGAAGGGCGCGAAAGGCCAACGAACCCGGTCCGCAGCCCAGGTCGAGCACCCATGCCTTGCTTTCGTGGGCCAGGCCGGACAGTTGCAGCATAAGGTCGAAGCGGTAGAGCCGCTGCGGCACGTAGCAATTCTGCATCGCCTCCCACCGCTCGAACCAGCAGCGGCCATCTATCTCAGAAGCAGGCAATTCCATCGAGAGCCTCCTCGCCAACCATTTGCGAAATCTGCGGATATCGCTAGCGGCACAGCGCACCGGGCCGGCAACGTGTGACACACAGCCCGCACGCGGCGCAGCGCACAGCATCCACCTGCGCCCTGCCCTCGAGGACGTGGATGGCGTCGTAGGGGCAGGAGAGTTCGCACAGGCCGCAGCCGGTACAGCTTTCCAGGTCAACGACCGGCGGCAGGGGCGCAGCGGGGAACGGCCGCTCCTGCAAGCGGTGCAGGGTCAGGCCGCGGATGTCGGCGATGCTGGCATAGCCGTGCGCATCTAACCAGCGGCCGATCTCCTCTGCGATCACGCCGAATACCTGCGGGCCGCGCAGGATGGCCGCCGTGCACACCTGCACCGCTGAGGCTCCGGCCATGAACATCTCGATGGCATCCGTGCCCCGGCTCACGCCGCCGACGCCGAAAATGGGCAAATCCACCGCCCGCGCCACATCTAGGATGCAGCGCAGGGCAAGCGGCTTGAGCGCAGGGCCGGAAAGCCAGCCGTAGCCGTCGCGACTGCCGAGGAGCGGCATCCCGCTCTCTGTATCAATGGCCAGGCAAGGCCCGAAGGAATTGATGGCGGCAATGCCATCGGCCCCCGCCTCCTTCGCCCGTTCCGCCGCCCGCGCCATCTCCCTCCCCAGGGGGCTGAGCTTAACGAACACCGGCACATCCACCGCATCCTTGGCCGCGCGGATGGCGGCCATCATCGGCTGCGGATCCTCGCCGATGTAGTGCGTGGATAGCTCCAAGGCGTCGGCATACGGCCTGACGCGCGGCGCAAGCGTGGCGATATCCTCTGCGCTATACCCCAGGCTGATGATCAACGGCAGGCTGGTGGCTTTGGCCAGGGCATATTCCCGTTCGATCCATTGCTCCGGCGGCAGCTCCGACCAAAGCTCAGCGTTGAGGAAGCCATGCGGGATTTCGGCCATGTTCGGCGTCGGCACCTGGGCGGCGCACAAGGAGATAGTCTTGGAGACAAGTCCCCCGGCTCCGCCCTGGGCGCAGGCCGCCATGGCCTTCCCATCGCGCACAGGAGGGCCAGCGGCGGGCAGGACCGGATTGCGGAAGCGCAGGCCGCAAATCTCCACGCTCAGATCAGCCACTAGCGATCCCTTTCGCCAACGGCATGGTAAAGCGAAAGGTGCTTCCCCCCTCCGATGGGCTTTCCAGCCAGATGCGCCCGCCATGCGCCTCCACGGCGAGCTTGCAAAAAGGCAGGCCTAACCCGATCCCCCTGCGGCGGCCCTCGGAGCGCACGTGGCCAAACTTGTCAAAGACGCGCTCGTGGTATTCGACAGGAATGCCGGGACCATTGTCCATCACTGATACGGTCAGGTAGTCGTCTCGCGCCGGCGATACTTCTATGGCCACCCTCCCCCCACGAGGGGTGAATTTGAGGGCGTTATCCAGGAGATTGCCCAGCACCCGCTCCATAAGCTCTCGATCCGCCTCCACCATCGGTAATGCATCCGGCAAGGCAGCGGTGAGGGCGATCTCGCTGTGCACGGCCAGGCTCGATACTTCCTGCACAACCCCGCTCACCATCTCTGCCGGGGAAAAGGAAGAAAGGTGCAACGGGATTCGCCCCTCCTCCAAACGGTAAAAGTCGAGCATGGTGTCCACCAGGCGCAGCAACTTGCGGCCACTATAGGAGGCCATTTCCAGGAACTCGTCGAGGGGCAATTTCTCTTCCCCCTCTTGCCGTAGCATCTGCATCATGTCCACGCCGCTCATGATCACGCTCAGTGGACTGCGCAGGTCGTGCACCAACATGCGCGTCATGTCCTGGCGGAGCGCTTCCAGGGTGCGCCGTTCGCTCATATCCCGTGCGATACCCTGCAAATACTCCTGGCCGCGGTGCACCACTTTTTTCACGTGCAGTTCAACGGAAAGAAGCTGCCCCTGCCGGTTTGGCAGCTCGATCTCCACCGATACATCCTGGCCGGCCTTCATATCGGGCACCCGCGCCCAGAAACTCTGCGGAAGTCGGAAATCTCTGACTCGCATCTGGAACAACTCTTCTTTGCTGTAGCCCAGCATCTCGCAGGCTTTGCGGTTGGCATCGGCGAGGCGGCCCTCCATGTCGGTGATGACAATCGGATCCATGCTGTCTTCGAAGAGCTGGCGGTAGCGTTCCTCCGCCTGCCGGGCGGCTTCTTCAGCCTGCAACTGCTCCAGGTAGCGGGAGGCCCGTGTCAGGGCGACCTGGATGGCCCCCAGGTTGAAGGGTTTGACGATGTAATCATACGCGCCCAGGCGGAGCGCGCGAATTGCCGATTCCAGCGAACTGTAAGCGGTCATGACGATAACCGGGATGTGCAGCGACCTCTCTGCAATGTACTCGATGACCTGATAGCCATCTACTCTGGGCATCACCAAGTCGGTCAAGGCGATGTGAATGCCCGCATCCTCCTGAAGAATATGGAGCGCCTCCTCGCCGCTGAGGGCTATCAGGGATTGATAGCCGAAGCGCTTCACTGCGCCGGAGAGGATCTCACACAGCTTCTTTTCGTCGTCAACGATGAGCACTTTGTGCTGATAGGTCATTTCATCCCATTACTCACGCCAATCGTCGCCATAATTGCCCCGCCAACTCGCGGGCACGGGCGAAGATAGCCTCCTCGTCGAGGCGGGTCAACTCACGGTCACGCATGAGCACCTCCCCACCCACGATGGTCGTTGTCGCCTGGCCACCATCTACCCCAAAGACTACATGCCAGGGCCAGTTATCAGGTGTGACCGGCGTCGGCGGCTTGTAGTCCAGAAAGATTATATCCGCGCAGGCGCCGACGGCAAGCTGCCCGGGCGAGAGACCTCCGAGGTCTTTATCTACCTGAGGGAAAAACATCTGCGCCAGGCGGCGGTTGTGGTGGACGGCCATCCGCATCACCTGCAGCGCACTCATGGCCTGCGGATCGCGCCTAGCTAGCTTGTGTACCAGATAAGCAGCCTTCATCTCGCTGAACATGTCGTTGGAGAAGCCGTCGTTCCCCAGCCCGACGGCCACGCCGCGCGCTAGAAGGCCCTCCACATCGGCTGTGCCAACAGCATTGTTCATGTTGGAGCGCGGGTTGTGCACCACATAAGTGCCCGTCCCGCGCAACAGTTCGACTTCCTCGGCATCCAGATGGACGCAATGCGCGGCAATGGTCTGTGGCCCCAGTATCCCGGCTTCCGCCAGCCGTTTTACTGTGCGCATTCCCGAACGGCGCAAGGCATCCCGCACATCGGCTTCGTCCTCGGCGACATGCAGGTGAAAGCCGACGCCCAATGAAGCAGCCAGGCTCGCTGCCTTTTCCAGCGTCTCGTCAGACAGGGTCAGGGAGGCGTGCAGGCCGAAGGTGCCAGCAAGAGCGTCTGTACCCTCCCGCAGGTTCCTAACCTGCGGGAGGGTAGTGCGCTGGATGAAGCGTGCGTTTTCCGCCAGGCCCGCCTCCGCCACCTGCGGCCCGTCGCGGTCGGATACCTCATAGCAGAGACACGCCCGCAGGCCTGCTTCCTGCACGGCCTGCGCGATCATGTCCAGGGAGCCGTCCACAGCGTTGGGGGAGGCGTGGTGGTCTATGAGCGTCGTCGTGCCATGGCGGATGGCGTCCACGAGGCAGACGAGAGCGGAGTCGTATATGTCTTGGGGCTGTAGCGCCTTGTCCAGTCGCCACCAGAGCTTGGCCAGGATTTGGGGGAAATCCTGGGGTGGCGCTCCTTTCAGGGGCATCCCCCGCGCAAAGGCGCCGTAGAAATGGGTGTGAGCGCAAATATTCCCCGGCAGGAGCCATTGCTGCCGGGCATCCAAACGAGGCTCACGCGGATAGGCGGCTTCCAGGTCACGGCTGTGCCCCAGGGCTGCGATACGGCCATCCCGCAGCAAAAGCGCGCCATCGGCGATGATCTCGTTCGGCTCGGTTAGGGTCACCAGAGTTCCGTTGGTGATGAGCATGATGGTGTCCCTCTCAGGCCAGCAAATCCCTTACCCTTTAGCTCTATTGTAGCACAACTCGCCCAAAAATCAATTAAAAAATCATTAAAACTGAAGCTTTTTGCCAAAAAAGCCTTTTGGTGGTAAACTAAAATTGTGCCCCTGTAGCTCAGCGGATAGAGCGCCGGCCTCCGGAGCCGTGCGCGGGAGTTCAATTCTCCCCAGGGGTACTTTTTCTTTGTGCTCCACCTCGGCAGCGGCGTGGCGGAATCCACTGCGCAGCTTCCCATCCACAATCAGCCCGCCACCGACGCCCGTGCCCACAAAGATGCCGACCAGATCCTTAACCCCCTGCCCGGCGCCCAGCCGGTATTCGCCATAGGTTCCCGCGTTCACATTACTGCATTCGTTTTGGCATCCTTATACCATATACTATATAATAGTCAAATGTGTAACGAGAGCGCAGAATTCCATCTCTAATCAGGTATCCGGGATGATGAGCCAAGAAAACCCCTTTCTAGCAGGGCAGAGGATGGTCTGGACGGGCCGGGCGGCTGTTCCCGGCAAAGCCAGCGGGCCTGCTTTCATTTACCTTGGCGCACATGGTGGCGCACCCATAAAGGGTGCGGCTACCAATGGGCGTGACGCACCTGTCAAGGGTGCGGCTACCGAGGATCGCATAGCGTCAGAGGAGGCTGCGCTGGCTGTTGCTTTGGCGGCGGCGCGGGCTGAACTCAAGGCCCTGGCCGCAGAAACGGAGTTCAGGGCCGGCGCGCAGGAAGCGCTGATCTTCACCGCGCAAGAGGCGTTCCTAGATGATCCCAAATTGCTAGTCGCAGCGCGGCAGGGCATCCTTCAGGGGAAGTGCGCAGCCGTGGCCTGGTGGGAAGGGGTCGCAGAAGCCATCGCGCAACTCCGCGCCTTGGGAGAGGAGCCGTGGCTAGCGCGGGCCAGCGACCTCGAAGATGCCGGCCGGAGGGTCTGGAATCATCTGACCGGTCAGCGTGACAGCAGTCTGGATGGCCTCCGCAAGGGAGAGATCGTGCTGGCGGATAGTCTGGTCGCCTCCGAGGTCCTGTCCATCGCGCGGCGCCAGGCCGCAGGGATCGGCCTATCGGGTGGCAGCCTCACTTCGCACGCCGTTATCCTCGCCAGAGCGCTTGGCCTCCCCGTCGTCATCGGCCTGGGGGAGGGCCTTGTCCGGGTTCCCGCAGGCACGCCTATCTTTCTGGATGGGGAGGCAGGGCTTCTCATCCTCTGGCCGCGCGCCGAGGATGTCGTCCCCTGCCAACAACATGCCGCCAGCATAGCAAACCGCGGCCTCCTCTCCCGGCCAGCGGTTACCGCCGATGGGCGACGCCTGGCAGTTATGGCCAATATCGGCAGCCTGGCGGAGGCCGACCGTGCTATTGAACAGGGTGCAGATGGGATTGGCCTGCTGCGCACCGAGTTTCTGTATCTGGGAAGGGAGGAGTTGCCCAGCGAAGAAGAACAGGTGGCGACCTATACGGCCATCCTCCAGAAACTGGCCGGGCTTCCGCTTACCATCCGCACCCTGGACGTCAGTTCCGACAAGGCAATCCCGGCCCTGGCTCTTCGCCCGGAGCGTAATCCCGCGCTGGGGGTGCGTGGCCTCCGCGCCGGCCTTCGCCAACCGCATGTCCTAATCACACAATTGCGCGCCATCCTCCGTGTTGCAGCGCACTTGGCGGGGGGTAAAGATACGACGTATCGCGCCTCTACTTTGCGCATCCTATTCCCCATGGTAAGCACAATCGAGGAGTGGCAGCAGGCGCGCACATTGATGAGCGAGGCAGCGAGGCAGTTAGCCGTGGAGGGCCTCTCCCCGCCCCAAATCCCCGTAGGGATAATGATCGAAGTTCCTGCCGCCGCGCTGATGGCCGACCTTTTCGCCCAGGAGGTGGATTTCTTCAGCCTGGGGACCAACGATCTGACGCAATATGTCATGGCCGCCGACCGCGACAGTTCTGCCCTCCTCTCATTGGCCGATGGCCTCCAGCCTGCCCTGTTGCGGCTCATAGATGGCGTAGTGCGCGCGGCTCATCATGTCGGCAAGGAGGTCGCTATCTGCGGCGAACTGGCGGCAGATCCCGCCGCCCTGGCGATCCTGATCGGCCTGGGGCTGGATGAACTGAGCATGGATGCGGCGGCGATTCCAGCAATGAAAGAGCGGATACGTCGCATCTCTTGGGCGGACGCCCGTCGCCTGGCTGAAGAATGTCTATCCTTGACGTCTGCGGCGGAAGTCCGAGCACGAGCGGAAACCACAGATAAACACAGATGAACAGTGATTAAATAAAACGGTCTGCTAAATCTGCTGATTAGTCACTGATTGCTGCCAAAGGAGCTTTGCCTTGAAGAAACAACCCAACTCACAGATGTGCTTTGTGTGCGGCATGGAGAACCCGATTGGCCTGAAGTTTTCCTTCTACGAGGGTGAGAGTGGGCAGGTCGCCGCCACCTATTCCTGCTCTCCTTGACCTGAGGAGTTTTAGCTTTTACGGAACAGGGCTAGGGTGCATTTTACTGATCTCTGCATGAATTTCTAAACTTGGCCCGATTGAGTGGTATAATCG
>CAYPON010000082.1:0-12385 GCA_964412315.1 uncultured Anaerolineae bacterium
ACCAGAAGGGGCGGGATGGGCAACGGGTCGCGGAAGGCGCTTCGCCGCTGATCGTAACCCGCTGCAGTACAAACCCGTACCCGTAACCGAGTATGTCTTGGTTTACCGTAAACAGACAGAGAAATTGATTGATTGGAATATCCGCACACATCCCAACCAAAAATTGGTAAAAGCGTCTCGTATAGGCGATGATTATGAGCGTACCAATATCTGGCATATCAAACCAGCTTATGATCCCCGCCATCCAGCGATATTCCCCGTGGAACTCGCCGAGAAGATCATCACCTATTATTCTTTCAAGGAAGATGTTGTCCTTGATCCATTCGCAGGGATCGGCACAGTGGGGGAAGCAGCAGTTAAGCTGGGACGGCGATTCGTGCTGATTGAGCAGAATCCCGAGTACGTTGCTATAATCCGCAAAGAGGCAAAAACGTGGCTAGGCAAAGAGGCCAGGCACATATTGACTATCAATTGCCCACCAATTATCGTTGATGACCTACTTGTTTAGCTCGGAATGAGGTCCAACATGTCCAGGCAGAAGTTGACAATTGCTACAATGAGTGAACTGATGTCGCCAACTGCGCTCAAGTTATTCTCGGCAACTGGCGGCGATTTCATTAAGCAGATTGGGGTTGACATCGTGCGTGGAGTCGTGTTGGATGTTCTAACGGGCAGAAACCTACGTGATTCGACTGAAATTCTAACCCGTCGTCGCATAGCAACGCTTAATCTCGCTACAGTCAATATGTTCCTGCGGGGTTCGGCCATGTCCGCCGACTTTGTGAATCAATTGCCTTATCTCGCAGCCGAAACGCTGACTAAAAAGGGTGCAGCGAAAACGGAGCGATGGCTTGCCCAATGGATGCTGGGATTGACCGAGAAAGCCTTTCAGAACGTTTTGAGGGATAATGAAGAACTGATTGCGAAATACCGGGATCGTTATATAGAAACCTGTGGGCAAGTCATCGCCAATCATGTGCAAGAAGGTGGGGAGCTACATGGGGTCTTGGAAATAGCCTCTGGGGTCAAAGCAAGAATCAATTGGCTCTTCATGGCCTATCTGCTCAACACGATCGGAGCACAGACATTAACCATACGCGGTTCGGAAAAGTCCACTTATGGTAAACTGTTTGAGAAGCTGATACTCGGCTCACTGCTTTCCATTTTGGGATTCAAACACGTTTTGCCGCCATATCGAGAGCTTGAGCGTGTGTTCTGGCTTTCGGCCCGGGGGGAAAGGCGCGAAAGCGATGCAACTTTGCTCTATGAAGCTGGCAAAGGTGTGCGTTTCGACATTGGGTTCATAGGCAGAGGCAACCCTGAGATCTCGCTGGATAAGGTGACACGGTTCGAGCGAGAAATATCCCTCGGTCGCAAACGTTGGTACATGGCGACTATCATCATCGTTGACCGTATCGGTGCGGGCAGCCGGATCCCAGAGCTCGCGGAGGAAGTGGATGGTACAGTTATCCAGATGAGCGCAGGATACTGGCCTCAGCAGGTGGCCCGGGAACTAAACCGAGTGTTGGGTTTCGAACATGAGTTGGTAGACATGGAGCGGAATAACATTGAGGAATTCCTGAAGCGGAAATTGAGCCAGGTTCCACTGGAAGATTTCCTGCAAGCACATACCGAGCGCCCTAAACGGGGCGCAACTAGCACCCCTGAACAACCTATGTGACACTGAAGGAACACATGAAAGCATAGTGCAGTGAGGTACCTCTCCGCGGTGCAGCGGGCGAGACTCGAGGCGATTTCTACCAGTTGCCTGTAGTTATGCGGATTTCAAGGTGGGGGAGATTTATGAGTGGCCCTTACTTTTTGGAAATGCTCCCAACTGGCAATGGCTAATGCGGATGCCCAGCGCCTCAGCGGCATTGCTGACGTCCAGCTTGGGCCGGCCCAGTTGGGTCGCAATTTTCCAGGCCATGGCACAAGGGAGGCGGCCGTCTACCAGGCTACCTTGGATGGCCTCGCGCAGTTCCTCAGGCACATCAGCCATCGGCTTGACGATGCGATGCTTTCCCTCAACCTTGGAGCCATAGCCAAAAAGCCCCAATTGGCAATGGCTGAGGCTCACCTTGATCCGATCCGCCGTTTTTCCCACCTCTATCGGCTCGACACCCAGCCGTTCAGCGATTTGGAATGCCACAGCACAAGATAATTGTCCCCCCACCAGTGCCTCTTGAACAGCAGGTGCGATTCTGTCCGTCACTTCACTCTCCATTGGCCGCGTCACAATTTTCGCGAGGTGGGTTCAACGATCGGAGTAGACACCGTCGCATCAGTGCGGCCGCTGCAATCCTGGCTGCGTTCCGCCTCATAGGCACACGCCTCGCAGCAGTACACTTTGCTCCCTCTACGTACAGGGTTCGGCCCCAAATCCTCACCACAGTAGGCGCACTTGATCTCCTTCTTACTCGCTATCATTGCTCATCCTCCTCACAGGCACAAGGTCCTATTCTACATGATTCTCAGACAGGCTCGGGCATCTCTGCCTAATAGCTCCTTAACGCAGCGAGTCAATTCGGTGGCGTCAAAAGGTCTTTTTAAAATCGGTGGTGCTGCGCCGCATTTGACAAATCAACGAGCGGCAGGTAGAATATCCATATATACAGGCGCCATGGCAGGTGCTTCCATCGCTAGCTCAGGACTCAGGACATTGCTTTCAAGGAGAAGAACATGCTGATTCGAGACTTCAAGCCAGAAGACTGCGACGCTTTGGTGGAGATCCTGAAAGCCAATCTGCAATATGGAGACCCCCTCACTGAGGGGCCTGAAGCCATGTTGCGCGTGCATCAATGTCCGGCCGCTGTTTTCCTGGTTGCCGAAGAGAATGGCGTCCCCGTCGGGATGAGTCGTGGCGTCTACGATGGGTCTAAAGCGCTCATCCATATCGTCTCTGTTCATCCCCGCTACCAGCGTCGCGGCATTGGCACCGAACTGGTACAGGAAACGGCTCGCCGGTTCAGGGAGATGGGAGCCACCAGTATATCAGTGACCGTCCCTGGTGATAACCTCGCATTTTGGAAACGCCTGTCCTTCCGATTAACCACGCGCATCATGTTTGCGCACCCCATTGACCGCGTCATCGAATACGGCAAAGACCCCAAAGAGAAGAAATAATGCGCCCCTAAAGCTCCCAAGACAAGGGCGCTCAGGGCGTTCTACGTTTCATGACAATTACCTGCGCTTCTTCTCCGCTTTCAGCTTTCGATACAGGTAGACCAGATTAGCTTGATGTAATTGTCGAACCAACCCATCTAGCGGGATGCGTGATTTACCACACGACTCGATATCAATGTGCGCCAGCCTGCTTTCAGGCGCATTGCTATCCACAAGTTTCCTGACACGTTCATAAATCGCATTCAAATAGGATATGCTGTCCTCGATATCTTGGCGCAATTCTCCTCTCAGCAGGATATCCCCGTGTCCCTGGATGATGTTCTCCGGCTTGAGTTCTTGTATGAACTTCAACGATTGGATGAATTGCTCTCTATCCCCCCAGACAATATAAGGCACCGGCATAACCACATCGCCGGCGAAGAGTATCTTGTCCCCCTCCACCATGACAACGATCGAATCGTCTGTATGGCCCGGAGCGTGCATCAAGTGTAACGTGCGCGGGCCAAGATGAACGTATAGCTCAGTTTCAAAGGTTATGTCAGGCAAGTGTAATTCAACCTCGGCCAACTCCGGGTTTTCCTCCCTGGCCTTGGCCAGGCCCTCTGGCCCCAGCTTGGCCAGAATTTCCCGACACCGACGATGGGCGATGACTTCAGCCTCGCTCAAAAGATAATTTCCGTAGGTATGGTCGGCGTGATAATGCGTGTTGATTACATAGCGCACTCCCTGCCTGGCGAAATGCTGGATGAAATCCACGACCTCCGCAGTCTCCGCCGGGAAAGGAAATGAATCAATGACGATTGCTCCTTCCTCCGTCAGGATAACTCCCATAGTGACCTGGGCGTACCGCTCGCTGATAAAGACGTAGATATCATCTGCTACCCGTTCTCGCCGCATGAACTCCTCCGCCTGCCTGGGTTCGAGTGTAGAGGTGATACATATTACAACAATTGTCAAGGGCTGGCAAGCCCAACCGTCGCTTCACAGGGCAACAGTATCACTTGCCCTGGTTCGGTTTGAGTCTCATCTTACCTGCCCGTGCATCTGACACAAAAAAGAGCCTGCAAGCACGTTCTCGCAGGCTCCGACAGATGGCTCGAATCTCTCTAGGGCAGATAGATCAACGGGTTAACACACTCACCATATTTCCTGATCTCGAAATGCAAGTGAGGGCCAGTGGAACGTCCCGTGCTTCCCATGAGGCCGATCTTCTCACCCTTGGCTACAGACTGCCCTTCTGCAACATAATACACGCTAAAATGCGAGTACAAAGACTGGAAGCCATTGCCATGATCAATGAGCACAAAACGCCCATATCCTTCAGGGATGTGTCCGACTTGGACTACATAGCCTGAATCGGCAGCATGGATTGTCGTGCCGTCTACCCAGGCAATGTCAATGGCCTTATGACGCTCCCAATACTTCTGGGTGATGACGCCGGTGGTAGGCCAGACGAAAAAGCCTGATCCCTTCTTGGCCCCTTGGGGAATGGGGCCTCGCCAAGCCACGACCATCCTGGGAACATAAGGCTTCTGGCCATTGGGCACCATCAACTGTTGCCCCTCGACCAAAACCCGAGACCCTCCAAGCCCATTTCCAGGAAACGCGACGATATCCCCGACTTTCGCTTTGTATATCTTGGCGATACCCTCTAGCGTATCGCCTCTTTGAACCGTATGAAGAACCCCGGTCACTGGCGGAATGATCAGGACTTGACCAACCTGCAAAAAGTCCGGGTTATCCTCCAGCTTGCCATTGGCCCAGCAAACGGTATCCGCGCTAACATTGAATTTCTGCCCGATATCGCCAACGACATCTCCTGGCTGGACGACATAAGTGATGACTTTGGTACGAGTGACGACCTCGGAACTTTGCGCTGGCGAAGGCCCGCCCGTTGAAGGAGTATCCGTTGGTTGTGTAGCAAAGGCCGCTATGGTCGGTGTGGGAGTCTTTCGCTCACTTAAAGTGGTCCTTAATATTCCCGCCGGCGCCGCCAGATCGGGGCCAGCAATACGGCTCCCGCCACGGGCGCTAACCGTGAGCCGGTTGAACCGCGCTCCCTGAGGCAGTGGTGTCGGCGTTGTTTTCCACGCTGTTAGGTCCGCGCGGGCAGCCAGAACCGCAAGGAAAATCACCAAAACAGCGGAAACATGCATCGCGTGCCGGGGCAGACAGGCTGACCCACTACGACTCAGGCCAGCTTTGACACGCTGCGCAAACGCCGCCCACCGCTGTTGGGGCAAGGCAGGTGATGGCTCCATATCTAGATGACATCCTTGTTGAGAGTATCCAGAAAGTCACGATTGTTCTTTGTGCGAACGAGCCGCTGCAAAAGAAGCTCCGTGCCATCAATCCCCCCAATAGCAGACAACATGCGTCGCAAAGTATACACGCGAGAAAGCGTCCATTCCTCCAACAAAAGCTCTTCACGCCGCGTCCCCGATCGCTCGATATCGAACGCAGGGAAAACGCGCCGTTCAGCCAGCTTGCGGTTGAGATGCAACTCCATATTGCCCGTGCCTTTGAACTCTTCGTAGATCATATCGTCCATGCGGCTACCGGTATCAATCAGGCAATTGGCAATAATGGTCAGACTCCCCCCCTCCTCGATATTGCGGGCTGCCCCGAAGAAGCGTTTGGGCGGATACAAAGCGGCGGGATCAAGGCCCCCGGAAAGCGTGCGGCCGCTGGGTGGCACGATCAGGTTATAGGCGCGAGACAGTCGTGTGATGCTGTCCAATAGGATCACCACGTCCTGTCCACCTTCCACCAGGCGTTTGGCGCGTTCCAGAGCCATCTCGGCCACGCGGGCATGGTTTTCCACCGGATCATCGAAGGTAGAACTAACCACCTCGGCCTCTACCGAGCGATCCATATCTGTGACCTCTTCAGGTCGCTCGCCGATGAGGGCCACCATAAGGTGAATATCATCATAGTTCGCCGTTATAGCATTTGCGATCTGCTTGAGAACGGTGGTCTTGCCCGCTTTAGGGGGAGACACAATCAGGCCGCGCTGTCCCCGCCCGATAGGAGCGACCAGATTGAGGAGCCGCATGGCCAGGACACTATCCCTCGTCTCGAGATTGAACATCCTGTTGGGGAAAATCGGCGTGAGATCCTCAAAATGGGGGCGTTTCTTGGCAGCCTCGGGGTTCAGCCCATTGACGGCCTCGACGCGCAATAAGCTAAAGTATTTCTCGGTCTCCTTGGGGGAACGCACCTGACCGATGACCATATCTCCGGTGCGCATACCAAAGCGGCGGATTTGGGACTGGGAGACATAGACATCATTCGGTCCGGGCAGGAAATGCTCGGCACGCAGAAAACCGATCCCTTCGCTGGTGATCTCTAGTATGCCGCCCCCGAAAATATACCCCATCTCTTCAGCTTGAGCACGGAGGAGACGGAGAACGAGGTCGTTCTTTTTCAAGCGGCTGAAACCGGAAACATTTCTCTGTCTGGCCATCTCGCGCAGTTCGGCCAGCGTCAACTTCTCGAGTTCGGCAATATCAATCATTCAGTCCTGCTCTTAAATTCAGCTCATAGTTATGCTACACTACGAGGCCAACAACAGATATTAAGGCAGATTCGTGAGGCGGGTTTGGAAGGTTAAAGCCAGAAACGACCAAAATGGTCGCAGACATGGAGACTCGCTCCTAGAGGAAGGCTATCGTACCAGATATACAGAGCTTCACAAAACATTATAACATCATTTCTGGAATCCGTCAAATGCGGTTCTCCGGCTCTCAGGAGCAACGATTTTATGGTTTGTAGTGAGCGATTCATCGCTTTTGCCCTTCTCTCGCCCGGATTTGCGGCCTGGAACGCGCTGAAGCGCGCACTACGACGAGCCTTTGACTCGATGGATGTTGCATCTGGTCAGAATTGTGCTAGAATGGCCTGTAACTCAAAGAGGTCATAGCCAATGATTATCGGCGTCTGTACACTCCAGCTAGAACTGCCTGCAGCTCATTCACTGAAAGAGAAACGCCAAATCCTCCAGTCCCTCATGCGCCGAACACGCAACGAGTTCAATGTCTCCATTGGGGAGGTAGACCACCAGGATGTACCGCATTCCGCCATCTTGGCTATAGCGTGCGTCTCTACCGATACCTCACATGCCCATGGGCTGTTGACTAAGGTGGTCAACACCATCGAGCAAAGCCGGTTCGATGTGATCCTGGCGAACTTCCAAATCGAGTTTCTTTAGCATTGATGAGGTCTGCACAGGTGGCTCGACAATTGATGTACGCCTCTCCCGACAGAGCAGGATTCAGCGCCTCTGCGTTGGAACATGCCAGCTCTATCGTGGAACAGGCCCTCGACCGGGTTTTTCCGGCGGCGGTGGTTCTCATCGCACGCCACGGCCTGGTCGTTTACCATCGCGCGTATGGTTACTTCGATCCCGAGCAGCGCCAACAACCGACGCCGAAGGATAGTCTTTTCGACGTCGCCTCTCTGACCAAGCTGTTCACGACTACAGCGTTTATGCGACTGGTGGAAGCGGGCTATGTTGGCCTGGATCAGCCTGTGGCCGAAATCCTGCCCGAGTTTGGCGGACGCCGGCCCATCGGCGGGACTGAGGATCCACTGGCGAAGGTTCCTCTGCCGGTCGAAGATACCTACGCCGGGCGCGAGGTGGATGCCTCGGCGGTCACCTTCCGCCATTTGCTCACGCACACTTCTGGCCTGGCAGCATGGCGCAGCGTCTACCTCCAAAACCCGACGGAACAAGCCATTTCGGTGAGGGATTTCTCGCCCGGCCAGGTCATTCCTCAGGAGCGAGCAACGCGGATCGCTGCCATTTACAAGTATGATTTTGCCTACCCCACCGCAGCCAAGGTCGTCTATAGCGACCTGGGGCTGATCATCCTCGGCGAAGCGATCGCACGCCTGGCCGGAAAACCTCTGGAACTCGCCCTCCGGGAATGGGTGTTGGAGCCTCTGCGCCTGAAAGATACGGGCTTCACCCCCCCACTGTCATTGGCCTCGCGCATCGCCCCTACCGAGATATGCGCCTGGCGGCAGAGGCGATTGCGCGGCGAGGTGCATGACGAAAATGCTGCTGGGCTGGGCGGCGTAGCTGGTCACGCTGGCCTTTTCACCACGGCCTGGGATGTGGCGGTTTTGGGACAGCTCTATTTGAACGGCGGGACATACGGCGATGCGGCCCTGTTGACTCCAGTCACCGTCGCCGAGATGACGCGCGAACAGGTCGCTTGGGAAGAGATGCGGCGCGGCCTCGGCTGGATGCTCAAAGCGCGCCAAGGAGCTTCCTGTGGCAGCTTTTTCAGCGATGATTCGTATGGTCACACCGGCTTCACCGGCACTTCCCTCTGGATAGACCCAAGGCGCGACCTTCTGGTGGTGGTCATGACCAATCGCGTTTATTATGGCCGCGATGTCGAGGGCATCCTGCGCCTTCGTCCGGCCTTCCACGATGCGGTGATACAGGCCATAGAGGGAGACTACCACGGAGCACACGGAGGAACTATTGATCACTGAAGAACGGAATCCGGCCACAATGGACATTGACTGCAAAAGCGCCCTGGAGATCGTCACGCTGATGAACACTGAAGACTCCCAAGTGGCAGAGGCGGTGCGCCAGGAGCTCCCGGCTATTGCGCAAACGGTGGATACTATCGTCGCTCGCCTGCGGAAAGGGGGGCAGCTTTTCTACGTGGGCGCAGGCACCAGCGGCCGGTTGGGTGCTCTGGATGCTGCCGAATGCCCACCGACCTTCGGCGTGCCACGAGAGATGGTGCAGGCGCTCATCGCCGGAGGGCATCGCGCCCTCACCGAATCCGTCGAAGGCGCGGAGGATGATCGCGCCCAGGGCTACGCCGACGCACGCCAGGCAGGGGTCGGCGAAAAGGATGCGGTCGTCGGCATCGCTGCCAGCGGGCGGACTCCTTACGTGCTGGGGGCGATACAGTGGGCGCGAGAGAGGGGTGCAGCGACCATCGGCCTGATGTGTAACCGCCCCGCTCCACTGGCCGAAGCGGTTGATATCGCCATCTCCCCCCTGGTAGGGCCGGAGGTCATCGCCGGCTCCACGCGCCTGAAAGCGGGCACAGCGCAGAAGATGGTGCTGAACATGCTGAGCACGGCAACT
The DNA here is from genome assembly GCA_964412315.1 of uncultured Anaerolineae bacterium. Taxonomy (GTDB): domain Bacteria; phylum Chloroflexota; class Anaerolineae; order JAAYEA01; family JAAYEA01; genus CAYPON01. The sequence continues at coordinate 9,242 of CAYPON010000082.1, forward strand.
ATGATCCGACTGGGCAAGGTCTATAGCAATCTGATGGTGGATGTGCAGCCCACAAACGCCAAGCTTGTAGCGCGGGCCTTGCGCATTCTACAAGAGGCGGCCGCCGTCAGCCCCAACCGCGCCGAGGAGCTTCTCGCCGCCGCTGATAACGAAGTCAAGACCGCCCTGCTGGTGGCCTTGACGGGGATGACCGTTGAGCAAGCGCGGCATCGCCTGGCGCAAGCACAAGGCCATGTCCGCCTGGCCCTGGCCCGCGGCGATCCCGCTACATAACCACTTGTGAGCCAAGCCGATTAGTGTACCATAGACGTAACGTGTTGCGTCCCCGCACGTCTGTATAGAATAGAGAGAGACTGATGGGGGGTGAAGAGAATGAACAGCAGAGTCGCTGTCGTAGCGATAGGTGGCAATTCGTTGATCAAGGATCGGCAGCACCAGACGGTGCCCGACCAGTTCGCCGCGACCCGAGAGACAGCCGTCCACATCGCAGACATGATCGCCGAGGGGTGGAACATGGTCATCACCCACGGCAACGGGCCACAGGTTGGATTTATCCTCCTCCGCTCGGAGCTATCCAGCCATGTGCTGCACGATGTCCCTCTGGACTCTTGCGGAGCAGATACCCAGGGGGCTTTGGGTTACATGATCCAACAATGCCTGTTCAACGAGTTCAAGTCTCGGCATATCGAGAAACAGGTTGTCACCGTAGTGACCCAGGTGGTGGTGGACAGAAACGATACGGCCTTTCAGTATCCCGATAAGCCGATAGGCCCTTTCTTCGACGAGGCAAAGGCCCAACAGTATCGCGTCGAGCGTGGATGGGATATCGTCGAGGATGCGGGGCGTGGCTGGCGGCGTGTTGTGCCCTCTCCTATCCCGCAGCGGATTGTCGAGCGGAATGCGATCCAGGCCTTGCTGGACAAGGGGTTCGTCGTGATCGCCGTGGGGGGCGGCGGGATTCCAGTGGTCGAAGACAAGCGCGGCAAGCTGTCCGGCGTGGCCGCCGTCATTGACAAGGACTACGCCTCGGCGCTGCTGGCGAACGACATCCATGCTGACCTTTTCCTGATTTCGACGGCAGTGGAAAAAGTCGCGCTCAACTTCGGCAAACCCAACCAAACCTGGCTCGACCACATGACCGTTGCCGAGGCGCGAGAATACATGGCTGAAGGGCATTTTGCCGCGGGCAGCATGAAACCCAAGATTCAGGCGATCATCAGCTTTATAGAGCGAGGTGGCCGGGAGACGCTGATCACCTCGCCTGAGAACATCAAACGCGCGCTGGCAGGCAAAACAGGCACGCGCATCACTCGATAACAGAGGAGTGGCGTTCGTTCTGACAAGGAGACAGATGAGTCATCGCCCGGTTGATTCCAAGCGTCTGATACAACAGGGACTAGCTTATTTGACCGTTACCCTGATCGTGGGTGCGGCCTATTTCGCCACGATCCTGCTAGTGCAATTTGTCTTTCAGAGCCTGGCTCCTCAGAGCAGTCTCGCGGGTGCCTTCGTCGCCGCTATCGCCCTGGCCGTTTTGGGGCGACCCCTGTATGATCTGGCATACCGGACTGTAAATCGCCCGCCCTTCCGCGCCGGGGATGGACATGCCGCTGTGCTGCGAGAGTATGGCCAAAGTATCAGCGGTATCACGGACTTGAACGAGCTGGCGACCAAATCCGTGGCTTTCATCAGCAAGGTCCTGGGGGTGCGGAAAGGTGCTCTGCTAACGATTGAAGACAACAATGGCATCACTTTCACCTTTCGCGTGATTCCTGGCATGGGAGCGATAGATATTGTTCCCGCTCAGATGTCGTGGGATCATCCGCTCATAACCTATTTTGCGAAGACGGGCGATCCAGTTACAGCGCGCGACATAGGTCGGTTACCGGAACTTGAGTTTATGCCACGCCAGGACAGGGAATGGCTCTATCTCCTTGGCATGGATGTCCACGTCCCTATCAGAGCGGGCGAAGGCCTGACAGGCATCCTGGCCTTGGGGCCGAAGGGATCGGGTGACCTCTACTCCCGCGAGGACCTGGCTCTGTTACGCGCCCTCGGGGAGCGAACCGCGCCTGCTTTGAACACGGCCCAACGTTATCAAGACCTTTCAACCCTCAGCGAAGGGATGGCGCAGCTCAACGAAGAGCTGCAGCGGCTGGATGAGGCCAAGTCAGCTTTCCTGACCATCGCCTCCCACGAGTTGAAAACGCCTCTGACGCTGATCCAGGGCTACGCTACCATCCTTGGCTCTTTGCCCCTCGACGAACTGCGCAACTCGGAGAAGGTGAAGCATGTCACAGAAGGTATCACCAGGGGCACGGAGCGTTTGCGCCAGATCATTGATGACATGCTCGATATATCGCGCATTGATGCTAACGCGCTGCACCTGCAATGGAGGGAATGTACTTTGTCCCACATTATGGGGCTGGTGGTCGGTCAACTGATGCCGGTCGTGCAGGAGCGACAGCAGACGCTCGCTATCCAGGATTTGGAGAATATACCGCCATTTGATGGCGATCCGCGGCGGCTCTATCAGGCCTTTCACAACGTCGTCGAAAATGCCATCAAATATACGCCGGATGGCGGAAAGATCTCGATCTCGGCCCAGGTTGTAGGTGGCGCTGCCCCTCCAGAGCAATTCATCGAAGTCGTTATCTCGGACACGGGCATTGGCATCGCCCCCGAGGATCAAAAGCGGATCTTTGAGAGATTCTGCCGCATCAGCGACACAACATTGCATAGCTCCAGCAGGGTGCAGTTCAAAGGGGGCGGGCCGGGGCTTGGATTGGCCATCACGCGGGGCATTGTGGAAGCTCACGGAGGCAAGATTTGGGTTGAAAGCGAAGGATACGATGAAGAACGCTGCCCTGGAAGCCAATTCCACATCCTGTTGCCGGTAAAAGCCCAGGAGATACCGGAAAAGCTATCAAGGAGATTAGCAAGCGCGAAATAAGCGAAAAACGCCAAGATTTGTTCTATCACATGTGTAACTTGGCGTTAACTGTCTTCAGGTCAGAATGTCCTTCAGTTGGGAGAGCGCGAGATTGCCACCGGACATTACCAGAACGACCTTTTTCCCCGCCAGTCGCTCCCTGATCTTGAGAGCAGCCGCCAGGGGCGCAGCTCCCGCCCCTTCCGCCAGGT
>CAYPON010000083.1:0-12315 GCA_964412315.1 uncultured Anaerolineae bacterium
AAAGCAACACTGGGCGTGCGACTGGATGTGGGCGGGGAGCGCATATTTGTGGTAGACGATCTGGGCCGCATTTTGCGTGGGACGATAACGCTGGCCGCTTTTGCTGTGATGGCTTTTCGGGCGGCGGGAGGGAGCGCCATCGCCGTTCCGGTGACCCAGCCCCAGTTGTTTGAAAAGATCGCCGCACAATATGGGGGGCAAATCCTGCGCACCAAGGCGGACTTGTATGATCTGATGAACGCGGCTTCAAAGGAATCCGTCATCATGGCCGGCGATGGCGCGGGAAGCCTCATCTTTCCGCAGTTTCAACCGACAGTGGACGGCCTCATGGCGACGGTCAAGCTGCTGGAGTACCTGGCGATGCAGCAGGCCAAACTCTCCGATGTGATCGCCTCCCTGCCTCCTTTTTATACGGCCACTCGCCGCGTCTCCTGCGCCTGGGAGAACAAGGGCACAGTGATGCGCCTCCTGAATGAGCGTTTTCAGGATCAAAAAGTGGAGCGGATTGACGGGATTAAGATTTACCTGGGCGACGAATGGGTGCTGGTCTTGCCTGATCCGGATTCTCCGTTCTTCCAGATATACACGGAAGGCTCCTCCGCCGGTGCTGCCGAATCGCTGGCAGACAAGTACGCGCGGATCGTGGAGAGCTTGCAGCATTGAGAAGTGCGAATTCCACACCATGAACGAACGCACTTTTTTGGTAACAATGACAAGGGAAAGGGCGGAATCGAAAGATGACCGTTTTGGATGACCTCGCTCTGGATACTGATCGGGCACGGAATACCATCGTGCATTTCATCCGTGATGAAATCACGAAAGCGGGCTACCATCGTGCTTTGCTGGGCCTTTCCGGGGGCGTGGATTCCAGCCTGGCTTGCTATCTGGCTGTCGAAGCTTTGGGAGTGGAGAATGTATTGGGCTTGCTAATGCCTTACCGCACCAGTAACCCCTCCAGCGAAGCTGATGCCCGTCTGGTGATCAGGGTGTTAGGAATCCCTTGCCGCAAGATTCCCATTACCCCTATGGTGGATGCGTTCTTTGAGCTTTGGCCGGGCATGAATGCCCGCCGACAAGGTAATGTCATGGCACGGATGAGGATGACTGTGCTGTACGACCAATCGGAGGAGTTCGGCGGCCTCGTTCTCGGCACCAGCAACAAGACCGAAATCCTCCTGGGCTACTTTACGTTGTATGGCGACAGCGCCGCCGCGCTTCGCCCTTTGGCCAGCCTGTACAAGTGCCAGGTGCGGCAGTTGGCGCGAGCGGTAGGGGTTCCCGCCCACATCATCGTCAAGCCACCCTCCGCCGACCTGTGGGCCGATCAGACCGACGAGGGAGAGCTTGGCTTCACTTACGACGAGGCGGATCAGGTGCTGCATCTGGCTGTGGATCGCAGCTACGAGCCTGAAGATATTGTCCGTGTGGGATTCGCACCTGATCTTGTGAATCGAATATTACGACGTATACAAATGACCCAGTTCAAGCGGTCAGCGCCGCCTGCCCCAACGTTGACCGGGTTGAGCACCAGAAAATAATGGCTTTCCTCAAGCCATATTCGGTGCGGAGGGTAGGCTCATGGCAGGTTTGACGGACTCCACCATTGAACGCGCCTGTCAGGATCTCCTTTCTTTGCGCAGGGTGCTGACAGACCTCACCTACATTCTGGGCCAGCAGGGGGTGGCAAGGCTCCCTGCCAGCGGGGTATCGGGCCAGGGAGGCGGAGAAGATGCTGCTGGTCGCATCCAACAAACTGCTTCCCTGCTGGCGCAGTTGAACGATTTCCTGGACAAGTTGCGGGCCAACCTGGACTTGCAGAGGAAAGAACAGGAATACCTGCGGGGCCTTTGTAAGATCAGCGGAGCCGTTAACTCGATCCTCGACCTCCATGCACTTCTGAATCTGGTCATGGACACGATCGTGGAGGTTATGAAGGCGGAGAGAGGTTTTCTCCTTCTCTTCGACTCCTCCGGAAAAGAACTGGCCGCCGCTGTAGCTCGCAACATGGATGGCTCAACTATCCACGGGGCAGAATTTGAGATCAGCCGCAGCATCATCGCACGAGTTGCCAAAGAAGGCACTCCTATCCTGACTACGAACGCCCAGTCCGATCCCCGTTTCGCCGGTCGGGAAAGCGTTGTCCACTATCAGTTGCGCTCCATTGTCTGTGTCCCTTTGCGGGTTAAGGAAAAGATCATCGGTGTGATCTATGTGGACAATCGTTTTCGCGAGGGTGTCTTTTTGCCCAGCGACCGCGATCTCATGGCGAGCTTTGCCGATCAGGCTGCCATCGGCATCGAGAACGCCCGCCTCTTCTCCGATCTCCAGGCCAGGATGTTTGAGATCGCCACCATGAAGAACTATATGGGCAATATCTTTGCCAGTATCGCCAGCGGTGTCATCACCATAGACATGAGCGGCTTTATCACTACTTTTAACCAGGCGGCGGAAAATATCCTGGGCATCAAAGCACAGGAAGCTTTGCACCACCCATACACCGAGGTGTTAGGCTGCCTGGCGGATTTCCCGCTTCCCCTATCACTGGAAAAGGTGCAAAGGGAGCGATGCCGCTTCGTCGGACAGGACGTGGAGGCCACATTAGCAGGCAATAAGAGGGCTTGTTTGAGCCTGAGCCTGTCGCCGCTCCTGGATGGAAAAGGGAGCATTTTGGGCGTCGCGCTCGTGATAGACGATCTGACTGAGCGTAAGAAGCTGGAAGCGGAACGAGAAGCGGAGGAGCGAGAGAAGAGGAGGATTCACGATATCTTTCAGCGCTATGTCGCACCAACGGTGGTGGAGCGTATCCTCTCCGATCCCTCGCAAATCGCTCTCGGTGGCCGGCAGCGCGAAGTGTCCATCGTTTTCGCGGACATCAGGGGGTTTAGCACCTTCAGCGAAGGGACTTCCCCGGAGGATCTGGTGGACTTGTTAAACCAGCATCTGGCGCTGGTGGCGCAGGCCGTTCTCCAGGAGGAAGGCACCCTGGACAAGTATGTGGGCGATTCTGTCCTAGCGGTATTCAATGCACCTTTGCCACAGCCGGATCACTCTTTACGTGCGGTCAGGGCGGCGCTGGCTATGCAGCAGGCTATCGCCAAACACCATCAGAGCTTGGGGAGGCCCGGCTTTTCCTTCGGCATCGGCATCAATGTGGGGAATGCCGTCGTAGGCAACATCGGTACGCCGCAGATGATGAATTACACTGTGATCGGGGACGCGGTCAATCTGGCCAAACGTTTGCAGGAAAATGCCGGGCCTGGTCAGATACTGCTCAGCGCCGAGATGTACCGGCGAGTGCAGCCTCTCGTGGTCGCACGTCCTCTCTCCCCGCTCAAAGTAAAAGGGCATGTTGAAGATGAGGCGGTTTACGAATTGCTGGGCCTACGAGGCCAAGTCGCAGAGGGCTGTTCTACTGACTCCCGACAGGCGGTTGCTCTGCCAGGGTGACTGCAAACTCGATCTTATCAGCCCACCAAAACCTGGCGGAAATCGGCTGGTGTGACGCCGGGGGATTCGATTCCCAGCTCCTGATAGAAAGCAGCGATCACTGCTTCCACCTGATCCAGCGGCACCCCCGCCAGCCGCTCTTCCAATTCAGCCAGTTTGTCCGCTGGGTAGAAGAAGAAATCGCCGGACAACGACGTGGAGGCCAATACGCCTTCCCTCACCTCGACGATAGCCCTGATCAAGCCGCCGGGAGCCTTATAGACCTTTTGCCGTACCTCCGTGCCCGCTGCGATTCTCACAGCGCGTTCCGCATGACATTTGCCTCGCTTATAGAGCCACTCCTCAGATAGAAACTGAGGGGCAAGCTCGGCCACCTTGGGCGGAACATCCGCAGGGAGAGGCGCGCTTTCCAGTGGGCCAAGCACTTTCTCGAACTCGCGCTTCAGTATTGCAGCCATCTCTGGCCAGGGAGGAACGGCTCCCAACTCACGCCGAATGGTGGCCAGGTTCTCGCGCATGCTTTTGTGTACCTTGTCCCGGTATTTCTCATCCGGAACGCGCAGGATGCGCACCATCATATCGTAGTTGAAATCGGCGATAAGATTCCCCACCAGAATGCAGTAATCGCCTATCTCCGCTGCGCCATTGCCGGAAATCTTGCGCCCTTCGGCGGTGATGATGTCGTTCACCGCTTTGTAGCGCGTTTCGATGCCTAGCGCCTTATACGTAGCCACAACTGGCGCTAACAATTGCTGGTAAAATCTGGCCTTGGTTTGGGCGGCCAGCGGATGGCTGTGGTGGATGACCAACTGGTAAAAGAGCTGGTCCCCATCCAAATATACGGCCCCGCCACCTACCTCGCGGCGGAAAATCGGGATGCCTTGTTCTCGGCAATAAGCGACATCTACCTCTTGCTCCAAATCCTGATGGTAGCCGATACAGACATAAGGTGAAGAGGGGCGGAGAAGGACCAACGCCTCGTGGCCCAAACGAGGCAGGGCGTGATAGATCAGTTGCGAGTCCTGCCAGGACACAGGGCCTAGGTCGTGCAATTTCATGTTGACGGTTTCCTCCTTCGGGTGCTTTTGCTATCTGGGTGGCTGGATATTATACCAAGGAAAAGCGGGGTGTCAAGGCGGGCAATTTGACAGGATGTCCTCAATGATGTATCATACGGCCTGTAATTGACAGAATAAACTGTTGATCAACAACTGATTACCAAGACAAGGAGAATTATCTGAACCATGGAAGAGATTGCGATTACGGTAAGCGAACGAGAGCTGACCGGCAAAAAGGTCAAGCGATTGCGACGCCAGGGTTTGGTTCCCGCTGTTCTATACGGGCGGCGAACGGCTGCTATGTCTCTCACTGTTCCAAAACGACAATTGGAACAGGTCATTGCCAAAGCCGGGGGCACACGCCTCATCACAGTCTATATCGGCGATGCTGCCACACCCAGAAACGTGCTCTTGCGCAGTATCCAGCGCGACAGTTTGTCCGGCGCGCTTTTGCATGTGGATCTCTACGAAGTCTCGATGACTGACAAGATCACGGCGGAAATCCCCATTATTCTCGTTGGGAAAGCCCCAGCCGTTGACAAGGGCATGGGGGTCCTGGTGCACGGACTCGATAGCGTGCAGGTGCAGTGCTTGCCTGGCGATCTGGTACCCGAAATCGCTGTGGATATCAGCGGACTGACAGAAGTGCACAAGAGCGTCGCTGTTGGCGACCTGAAGCTTGGTGAAGGGTTAACTCTGTTGACCAATCCTGAGGAGATGATCGCCACCATAGCTCCGATGGGCCGCGAAGAGGTGGAGGAAGTGGTGGAGGAAGCCGTCGAGCCGACCCTAGTGAAGAAGGAGAAGGTTGCTGAAGAGGAAGAGGAAGAAGAATAACGTCGCTTCCTATATACCGGCGTTCGGCTTCTCCCAAGTGGATGTAAGCCTATCCGGCAACCTTGTAGCCGCGGGCTTTACGCCTGCGTAATGGATAAAGAGAGGAAATCCAAGTGCTGGGTGTGCATAGTCCGTTTTCGGGCCTTTTCTCCCGCGATATCGCCGTTGATCTGGGCACCGCCACGACCCTGGTTTTGGTTCTTGGGCAAGGTATCGTTATTCACGAACCCTCTGTAGTCGCCATCGAAAAGCGGAGCAAAAAAGTGCTGGCCATTGGCGCGGAGGCAAAAGAAATGGTAGGCCGGACGCCGGCGAACATTGTGGCCATCCGGCCTCTGCGCGATGGCGTCATCTCGGATTTCGATGTTACCGAGAGAATGCTCCATTACTTTATCAACAAGGCTCAGCAAAGGTCGCGTTCTCTCTTTTCCCGCCCGAGGGTTATTATCGGCATCCCCAGTGGTGTGACAGAGGTGGAGAAGAGGGCCGTGCACGATGCGGCCATCAGTGCTGGGGCGCGTGAGGCATTCTTGGTCGAGCAACCGATGTCTGCCGCCATTGGGGCCGGCCTGCCCGTTACTGAATCTCTGGGAAGCATGATCGTGGATATCGGCGGCGGCACAACGGAGGTGGCCGTCATCTCGCTTGGCGGCATTGTGGTCATCCGTTCTATACGTATCGCTGGCGATGAGATGGACGAAGAGATCGTGCAATATGCCCGGCAGAAGTACAACCTCTTTATCGGCGAGCGGATGGCGGAGCGAACTAAGATCGCTATCGGCTCCGCCTACCCTCTGCCTGAGGAACGGACGATAACCATTCGGGGTAGAAACCTGATCACCGGTTTGCCCGAAGCGGTGGAAATGAGCAGCGTAGAGATTCGGGAAGCGTTATCAGGGCCGGTCAATGTAATCGTCGAGGCAGTCAAAAGCGTGATAGATGAGACACCGCCTGAGTTGGTTGCCGATCTCATGGAGCAGGGCATTGCGCTCGCCGGTGGTGGCGCCCAATTGCAGGGGCTGACCGAACGTCTCTCCGAGGAAACCAAGATGCGCGTCTGGGTGGCGGAAGACCCGGTGACATGCGTCGTGCGCGGTGCAGGCAAGATTCTGGAGAATCTCGACTCATTACATAAAGTCCTTGCTGCAACGCAGCGGGTGCATAGACCTCGCCCCTGATAGCATGGACTGCTCTGCAAAAAAGCTCACCGCAGGGGCGTGGAGAGCGCAGAGAGGATATCATGAAGAATTCTCCGCATCCTCTGCGTCTCGGCGGTGATATTTTCATCAGCGGTGGTAAACTGGATGGTCTTAGGTAAGGAGCCTCAGGTTGAGTTGGAAAAGGGACAAGTCCACGATTGTGCTGGTTGTGCTTTCTCTTGGGCTTGTCTTGATGCTCTTTTTGCGACAAACAGGGCATATGGATCCTTTACAGGATTTGCTCTTGGGCACCGTCGCCCCCGTACAGTATGCCTTGAGCCAATTGATTAACAATGCGGGCGCCAAGTTTCAGGCTTTGGTCCAGATGCAGCAACGGGAGGCGCAAAAGAAGGAACTGGAGAAAACTGTTAATCAGCTCATGCTGCGCACCGTCGAGCTTGAGGAAACTAAGATCGAGCTGGAGATCCTGAGAGAGCAACTGGGCTTCAAGGAAGCAAACCCCCAATACCAGATCCTATCGGCGGAGGTGATTGGGCAGGATCCTACGAATCTTGTGCGTTTTCTGCTCATAGACCGGGGAAAACGGGATGGAATCAAGGCAGGGATGCCTGTGATCTCATCGCGTGGCCTGGTGGGTCGTATTGACCAGGTTGGCACGGAATGGTCGAAGGTATTGCTGCTCACAGATGCATCCAGTGCTGTTAGCGCCATGATCCAGCGCTCGCGCGCCACAGGGAGCGTACAGGGACGCACGGGACGCAATCTCGTCATGCGATATATCCCGCAGGGTGAGTCCGTGGAGGTCGAGGATATTGTGATCACCTCCGGTTTAGGGGGAAATTTCCCCAAGCATCTGGTCATCGGCCAGGTCACGGCGGTTCGGCAGAGCGATGTAGAGATGTTTCAGGAAGCCACGATCCGCTCCGCGGTGGATTTCAATCGCCTGGAGGTGGTCATGGTCATCCTGAGCTTTACGCCTATAGATTTCGGCTTGCCTGAGCAGTAAGAAAGGGGGGACACCATTAGTCTGTACGCCAGCGCTCTCGCGCTAATCGTCGCGGCCATTTTACAATCCACTTTGCTGCCCCGCTTCTCGATAAGTGGCGTTAAACCCGACCTTTTGCTAGTCTTGGTTTCCACATGGAGCCTATTGTGCGGCGCCAAAGAGGGATGCCAGTGGGCCTTTATAGGAGGGATTGTTCTCGATCTGCTATCCGGCGCTCCCTTTGGTATATGTACCCTATCGTTGATAGCGGTCAGCCTCCTGAGCGGTCTGGAGCAGTTGCGGATGTTTCAGTTAAGCTTCTTCTTGCCCGTGGTTGTTGTGGCTTTGAGCGCATTGGTACATGATGTTGTGTTTCTTTTCTGTCTTCAGTTGGTCGGGTGGCCGATTTCCTGGTGGGACAGCCTGTTTAACTCTACTTTGCCCGGTGTGGTTTTGAGCATGGCCCTGTTGCCTTTTTTGTATCCTGTCCTGCGCAAGATGAGCAAGCGAATTGAACCGGAGGAGCGCGCGCTGTACTTTACCGCGCCCGGCAGGTTCTCATGAACGATACCAAAACCGCTTTGCGCGTGACCATCATGCGGGTTGTTTTTGTCCTCGCCTTCGCCTTTCTGGGCCTCAGGCTCTGGGGGCTGCAGATAGGGCGAAGCGAAAAGTACAGCCTTTTGGCGGATAAGAACCGTTTCCGGCTCGTTTCGGTTGACGCTCCTCGTGGCGTCATCTATGACCGAGCGGGACGGATTCTCGTGCGAAATGTCCCCAGCTTTTCTATCTCGGTAGTTCCGGCCAGCTTGCCTCAAGACGAAAAGGAACTTGCCAGCCTGTGTGAGCGACTCGCTGCCCTGCTAGGCCTCCCTGCCAGCAGCCGCGAGCAGCGCCCGGCCTGGTTCGCGGAGACAGCACTCGCTGCCTCCGAGACTGCCTATGCAGACCAACCGCCCCTCGGGGTCAAGGAACTGGTCCAGCAGATCAAGGATCAGGTCAAGGAAGGCAAACTATCCCGTTACTCTCCGGTGCCGCTCGTATCCAATGTATCCAAAGATACCGCTTTTATTGCCGAGGAAGAGCGTTTGCACCTGCCTGGCGTCGTCGTGGAGATCAAGCCTCAGCGGGAATATCTTCATGGATCCCTCACTTCCCACTGGCTTGGCTACGTCGGGCCGATACCCGAAAAAGTGGCCCCGACGTATTTGAACCAAAGAGATAGCGATTACGAGCCTACTGATCAGGTCGGCCTGACGGGTGTCGAACTGACCTTCGAGCGTGCGTTGCGTGGGCGCAAAGGTAAAAACCATGTCGAAGTAGATGCCTTTGAGCGCGAGGTTCGGACGTTAGCGGTGGAACCCACCAAGGCAGGAAATAGCTTGATCCTGACCATGGATGCGGAGCTACAGAGGGTAGCGGAGCAGGCCCTCAGAGAGCGGATGGGAAAAGTGAAATCCTCTTCCGGCTCGGTCATTGCCATGAACCCGCAGACCGGCGAGATTCTGGCGATGGTCTCTTTGCCTTCTTACGACAACAATCTCTTCTCCGGCGGCATCAGCATGGAAGATTATCGTCGTCTGGTCAATGATCCACTCAGCCCTCTCCTCAATCACGCTATTGGCGGCGAGTATCCTCCTGGCTCCTCTTTCAAGGTCATTCCCGCCTGTGCTGGCCTCGAGGAAAAGGTCATCAACGACAAAACGGAGTTCACATGCCAGGGAACGCTCTGGCTGCCGAGTGAATTGATGCCCGACGACCCAAGCAAAGCGCAACCGTTTTACTGCTGGGTTAAGACAGGACACGGGCGCATGAACTTGATGAGTGGTCTCGCTTATTCCTGTGACATATACTTCTATCATGTTGGTGGAGGCTTCAAGAATTTCACTGGCCTGGGCCTGGAAAGGTTGGCCTACTATGCGCGGCAATTCGGATTCGGGGAGCCGACGGGCATTGACCTGCCCGGTGAGGCGAGCGGCCTTGTGCCCACGGAGCGGTGGAAACGGGAGAACTGGGACACCAACTGGGTAACCGGCGATACTTATAACGTATCCATTGGCCAGGGGTACATATTGGCGACTCCGTTGCAGCTCCTCAATGCCATAGCTGCTGTGGCCAACGGGGGTACACTTTACCGTCCGCAGGTAGTCCGCCGCATCGTGGATAGTCAGGGGAATATTGTCAAGGACTTTCAGCCCCAAGCCATCCGACGGTTGCCTGTCTCGCGGGAGAATATAGAACTGGTGCGCAAGGGGATGCGCGCCGCGGTGTCTTGGGGCACAGCTATCCTCTTGGAGCTGGACTTGCCGGGGATTCGCGCGGCAGGCAAAACAGGTACCGCCGAGTATCCCGGAGAGCGGGACAAGGAGGGCCATTTGCCGACTCATGCCTGGTTCGCTGCCTTTGCACCCTTTGAGAATCCCGAGATCGCCCTGGTCGTCTTTATCGCCGGCGGAGGGCAGGGCGCTTTGGAAGCGGTCCCGGTGGCGTCCAAAATCCTGCGCCATTATTTCCAGGTTCCAGAGCCGACACCAACGCCGAAGCCCAAATAGCACATGATTGCAACAGGCAAAGCCAGATGTCAAGCGTAGTCATCAAAGGAACCAGGGATGGAGTGTCCATCATCCTGGGAGAGGGTGAATGGAAGTCCTTACTGGAGGAATTGGCGGAACGGCTCCATACCACGGCGTCTTTTTTCAAGGGGGGGCGGGTTACCCTTGAGGTCGGCGACCGAGTCTTGGACGGGGACGAGTTACGCGAGTTGGAAGAGATCTTGAGCCGTTATGATATGGGGCTGTATGCAGTTTCAGCGCGTTCACCGCAAACTCGCGCTGCTGCTCGTAAGATAGACATACGAGCAGTGTCAGGAGAGCCTGTTCCGGCAAGCAAAGGCGAAGCTCTGGCCGTGACTGCCTCCTTGCTGCCAGACCAGAAACAGAGCGACGGCGTGCTGGTTCGTCGGACTGTGCGGTCTGGGCAGGTGATACAGCATCCCGGTCACGTTGTGGTGATCGGCGACGTTAACCCTGGCAGTGAGATCATCGCCGGCGGCGACGTGGTGATCTGGGGCAGGCTGCGCGGCACTGTACATGCCGGAGCACTGGGGGATGACAATGCGGTTGTTTGCGCTGTGCAAATGCGCCCGACGCAATTGCGCATCGGGAATCATATCGCTCGGGCGCCTGAGGAACGCAAGAAGCGCTCATCGGTTCCGGAGGTCGCCTTTGTGCGTGAGGGTAAGATCGTTGCTGAACCCTGGGACGCGGTGACACTGGAGAGATAGCAAGCCAGTAAAAGGGGAGGGGCTGATATGCCTGCTCGGACAATTACAATCACATCAGGCAAAGGGGGCGTGGGTAAAACCACCGTAACTGCCAACTTGGCCGTAGCTCTGGCGATGCGGGGACAGCGAGTCGTCGCTGTGGATACCGACATCGGTCTGCGCAATCTCGACGTCGTGATGGGCCTGGAGAATCGCATCGTCTATGATCTGGTGGATGTCATCGAGGGTACCTGCCGTCTTCGACAGGCGATGATTCGCGATAAACACCTCAACGAGCTGTATCTCTTGCCAGCAGCGCAAAAGCGCGACAAGATGGCTGTCAGCCCGGACGATATGCGCGGCCTGGTCGAGCAAATGCGTGACAACTTTGACTTTATTCTGCTGGATTCGCCAGCGGGCATCGAGCGCGGTTTCCAGAATGCGCTGGCAGGCGCTGCCGAGGTCATCATCGTTACGACCCCCGAAGTCTCGGCAGTGCGCGATGCTGATCGCATCATCGGGCTGGTCGAGGCGGCGGAGAAAGGCCCGGCCAGGTTGATCATCAACCGCATCAAACCCATCATGGTGAGGCAAGGGGACATGCTCAGCACCGAGGATGTCCTTGAGGTACTTGCTATCAGCCTGTTGGGGATCGTTCCCGACGACGAGGAGATTATCGTATCCACTAACCGGGGTGTCCCGATTGCCTATGATCATCGTGCGCCCGCAAGTATAGCTTTCCATAACATCGCCAGGCGACTGCTGGGCGAAAACGTGCCTCTGATGAATCTCGGTGAGCGGCAGGGCGGAGTTCTGGAGTGGCTCAGAAGCTGGCTCCGTTCCGGCTAAGCGAACCCTTTGGGACGCTCGCCATCCCATGGAGGAGAAAAGATGAGCTTTCTCGACAAGCTGTTTCCCAAGCGTCAGCCCACAAGCAAGGATATCGCCAAGGAACGTCTGCGCGTGGTGTTAATTCATGACCGCACAGATGTTTCGCCGGAACTGCTGCAGACCTTAAAACTGGAGATCATCTCGGTGATATCCAAGCATGTCATCATTGACGAAGCAGCAGGTATTGACGTCAACGTTTCCCACACACGAGGCCAAAGCCGCCTGGTAGCCGACATACCGCTATTAGGAATGCGTCGTCATCCTTTCGCTCCCTCCAAACAGGCTGCAGCACGCAGCCAGGCCAAGCGATAGATATGGGCAGAAGGATTTGGCGCAATTTCGATGTCGTCTTGCTGGTTAGCGCGTTGTTGCTGATCGGCCTCGGCATCGCCATGATTTATAGTGCGACACTAGAGCGTTCCGGTTCCCCGACGAGATTGTGGGATGATTTTGTCTTCCGCCAGGCTGTTTACACGATAGTAGGTCTGGTCGTTATGTTCATTGTAGCAGGTATTGACTATCGCTTCTACCGAGATTCCTCGCATCTAATCTATGCTATCGGCCTCGTCTTGCTGTTGTTGGTCTTTATCTTTGGCCGGACAACTTTCGGTGCGCAGAGTTGGTTCTATCTGCGCTTCGTTCCCGTCCAGCCTTCGGAGTTGATCAAGATCGTGC
>CAYPON010000084.1:0-12171 GCA_964412315.1 uncultured Anaerolineae bacterium
AATAGTCGCTATAGCCGGCCACGCGGACGATGAGGTCACGATATTGCTGCGGGTTCTGTTGCGCGGCGCGCAGTGTGGCGGCATCCACGACATTGAACTGGATGTGGTGGCCATCCAGGCTAAAATAGGTGCGGATCAGATGCAGCAACTGTTCCAGGCCAGCATCGCTCCGCAGCAGTTGCGGCGTGAACTTTTGATTGAGCAGCGTACCGCCGGTGCGCAGGTGATCCATTTTGGCCACCGACTTGATGACCGCCGTCGGCCCGCAACGGTCGGCACCCTGCACCGGCGAAATCCCCTCCGAGACCGGCTTGCCGGCCAGTCGACCATCCGGCGTTGCGCCCAGCACCGAGCCGAAATAGACGTGGCAGGTCGTGGGCAGCAGATTGATGTGATAGACCCCGCCCCTGGTATTTTTGCGGCCCTCGATGGCGTTATAGTAGACCTCGAACAGAGCGCGCATCACGCCATCGGCATAGTCGTCGTCATTACCGTATCTGGGCGTGCGGTTCAAGAGCATCTGCTGCACCCGCTCGTGCCCCACGAAATTAGCGTGCAGGGCGTCTAGCAGCGCGCGCAGGGTGAGAGTTTTCCGGTCGTAGACATGGTACTTGATGGCGGCCATGGCGTCGGTGATCGTGCCCAGGCCCACGCCCTGGATATAAGAGGTATTGTAGCGCGCGCCGCCGTCATGGTAGTCCTTGCCTGTGGCGATGCAGTCGCTGATCAGCAGGGAGAGGAACGGAGCGGGCATATAGTGGGCGTATAGCCTCTCGATGACATTGTTGCCCCGCACCTTGATGTCAATGAAATGGTCAAGCTGCTTTCGATAGGCAGCGAATAGTTCCTCGAAGGAGGCGAAGCCCTCTGGATTGCCTGTCTCCAGCCCGATCCGCTTCCCGCTGCGGGGATCAACGCCGTTGTGCAGGGCGATCTCCAGCACCTTGGGCATGTTCAAATAGCCGGTCAGGTTATAGTTTTCCTTGCCGAACGCGCCTACCTCCACGCAGCCACTGGTGCCGCCCTGGCGCGCATCCACGAGAGACTTGCCCTGGCGCACCAACTCTTGCACGGTGGCATCGGTGTTGAACACCGACGGCTGCCCAAAGCCGGTGCGGATGATTTGCGCGGCCCGCTTGATGAAGCGATCGGGGCTTTTCTTGCTCACCTGGATGGAGGAACTGGGCTGCAACAGGCGCATCTCCTCGATGACGCCTAGAATCAGGAAAGTGACCTCGTTGACGGCGTCCGAGCCATCCTCCTTGACGCCACCGGTGTTGATCTGGGCGAAGTCAGTGTACGTCCCGCTCTCCGCCGCCGTGACGCCCACTTTGGGAGGGGCGGGCTGGTTGTTGAACTTGACCCAGAAGCATTGTAGCAATTCCTCGGCCTGCTCGCGGGTCAGCGTTCCTTCCTCCAATCCCTGGCGGTAAAATGGGTAGAGGTGCTGATCCAATCGCCCGGGGTTGAACGCATCCCAGGGGTTCAACTCCGTGGTCACGCCAAGGTGCACGAACCAATAATACTGCAACGCCTCCCAAAAGTCCCGTGGAGGGTGCGCGGGCACATGCGTGCAGACCTCAGCAATCCGCTCCCACTCTTTTTTGCGCTGCTCATCCTTTTCCCGCTGCGCCAGTTCGCGCGCCTTTTCGGCGTAGCGCTCTGCAAAGCGGATCAACGCCTCGGCACAGATGCACATGGCTCTTAACTCTTCTTGCTTATCGTAGGCGTCCGCATCGTTCAGATAGTCCAACTTTCGCAGGCTGGCGTCAATATCCGCGATAAAGTCCGAGATGCCTTTGTGATAGATCTTGTCATCCAGAACGGTATGACCGGGCGAGCGTTGCTCCATGAACTCGGTAAAGATGCCGGCCTCGTAGGCATCTTTCCACTGCGGGGTCATCTCCCGGAAGATCATCTCACGCATGGTTTTGCCGCGCCAGAAGGGGATGATCGTCCGCTCGTAAACCTGTCGCGTCTCCTCGCTGACCCTAAAGGGAATCTTTTCCCGCGAATTGAGGATGTCCAAATCTTGCAGGCTATGGCAGCACAACTCTGGATAGGTCGGCGTCTGCTTCGGCGCAGGGCCTTTCTCGCCGACGATCAACTCTCCATCCAGGATGCAGATGGCCTTGTGCTCCATCAGGTATTGAAAGCAGAGTGCGCGCTGCATGGGGGCAGATAGCATACTGGTATTCTGCTGGTAAAACCCGGTCACCAACCCGGCCCGCTCCGTCGAGATCGCGGGCACAGCATCCAGGCTCTGCTGCCGCAAGCGGGCCACCCGCTGACTCATCGCCACAAGTCCGGCTCCTTACCGATACTATCGAAGAGTAAACAGCAACGCATGATATAGTCAGTTCCCAGTGTTGTCAAATCAACATCCTTCCGCTGTAGCGATCTGGTTTTGACAATTGCTCCGCCAACCGTATAATGGCCTCACAGAACGAGGCCGGCCAGTTCGCCAGGCTCTGCCAGACGGAGGATGGGCGCGAGGGGGTCAACGCCTTCCTGGAAAAACGCCGACCTCAGTTCAAGGGCAAGTGAGGGAAGCGACCTTATGGAACTGACATGGCTGGGCACAGCGGCGTTCAAGATCGTCATCGAGGATACCATCCTTTACCTCGATCCCTATTTGAGCCGCAACGAGCAGGCGAGGCCGGTTGTGCCGCTCAAGCCGGGGGATATCTCGGCGGCGGACTATATATTCCTGAGCCACGGCCATTTCGACCACGCGCACGATGTGCCGCTGATCGCCTCTCGGACAGGCGCGCGCGTCTTCGCTTCCAGCCGCGTGTGTGACACCTTGCGCGCCGCCGGGTTGCCGGATGAGCAGTTGCGCCCCCTGCAAGGCGTGGAGACAGTGGGGTTCACCCATTTCCGCGTGCGTACCATCCCGGCAGCGCACGTCAAGTTCGACCGGTCGCTCATCTGGAAAGCGTTGCGGCGTGTGGGGTGGCGGGATTGGCGCAGCTTGCCCCTGCTGCTGAACTATCCGGCGGGGGACGTCATGGGGTACCTGTTCACGGTGGGGGAGCACACCTGGTGTTTTTTCGGCAGCGCGGGATATGATCGGGCCCGCATCGAGGGATTGAAGCCCGACTTGGCCCTCATTCCGGTGCATGGTCACACGGACATCGCGCGCATCGCCGCCGAGATGGTGGCCTGCCTCGCGCCGCGCTGGGTCATACCCCATCATCACGACGACTTTTATCCACCCTTCTGCCAGGCGGTCGATCTCGCGCCCTTCCTGGTCCAGGTGCAGCAACTTGCGCCCTGGACACGAGTTCATATACCTGAGGTGGGGCGGGCCGTGCGCTTTGCACGAGGGGAATTGGGGTAATTGGACGGTTATGGGCGGCGATCCGAAAGCGCCGTCGCCGGGAACCGCAACCCACATCAGGAGGCTTTGCCAACCATGAAAGTCTTTATCTCTGCCGACATGGAGGGGATTTGTGGCATCGTCAGCGGCCATCAGACGGATGCCAACGATAAAGAATACCCGCGTGCCCAACGCGTGCTGACTGCGGAAGTCAACGCCGTGATCGTCGGCGCGCTGCGCGGTGGCGCCACCGAGATCGTGGTCAATGACTCCCACGGTTCCATGCGCAATATCATCCTGGAGGAACTGAACCCCGCCGCTCGCCTGGTCAGCGGCTCCCCGAAGCCCCTTTCTATGATGCAGGGCATAGACTCCACCTACCAGGTGGCGCTGTTCGTTGGCTATCACGCCCAGGCGGGAACGGAGAGCGGCATTCTGGATCACACCTTTTCCGGCCGCGTTCATCAGGTGGCCATCAATGACATTCCCCTGGGGGAAACCGGCCTCAATGCCTCGTTGGCTGGCTATTTCGGCGTGCCGGTGAGCCTGGTGACGGGAGACAAAGCGGTCACCGAGGAGGCGCAACGGCTCTTGGGGCCTATTGAGGTCGTGGCTGTGAAGGAAGCCTGCGGGCGGAATGCTGCCCAATGCCTGCCCCTCAAAGAGGCCTACGATCTGGTGGGAGCAGCCGCGCAGCGCGCTTTGGAGAGGCCGGGGAAGCCCTTCGTTTTGCCGTCCCCCTATAAGCTAGCCGTGGATTTCGCGCGGAGCAGCTATGCCGACATAGCCGAATTGATCCCCGGCAGCCGTCGGCAAGGGGCACGCCGCGTCGAGTTCCACCACGAGGACTACCTGACAGTCTACAAAACCTGGCGGGCAATGGTCTCCCTGGCGCTATTGGAGGAACAGTGAGCGAGGCCGCATCCAGCCGCGGCCTTGCTTTCAAGCCCTACCTGGGTTTGGCGATAGGCGTCACCGCAGCTTCCTTTTCCTCTGTGTTCATTCGGCTGGCGGAGGCCCCGCCGCTCATCATCGGCGCGTATCGCCTGGGCATCGCCTCGCTCTTGCTGACTCCTTTCGCTCTCTGGACTGCGGGCGCGGAGTTGAGGCGTCTGGCAAGGCGCGATGTAGCTCTGTCGTTAGCTTCCGGCGTCTTTCTGGGCCTGCACTTTGCCTTTTGGATCACCTCGCTGGATTACACGACGGTGGCCAGTTCAGTGGTGTTGGTGGCGACGAATCCCCTGTTCGTGGGCCTGGCCTCTCACTTTCTGCTCCGCGACAAGCTGAACCGCCTCATCTGGTTGGGCGTCTTGCTCTCGATAGCTGGCGCGGTCATCATCGGCTTGGGCGATTTCACTGTCACCGGCAGAGGGCTGTTGGGAGATTTCCTGGCCTTGTTGGGGGCTGTGGCCGGTTCCTCCTACTTTTTACTGGGACGGCAACTGCGCCGCCGCCTTTCCCTGCTCGCCTACGTCCTGCCCACTTATTGGACGGCGGCGGTGGTGCTTACCCTGGCGGCTTGGCTTGCCGGCAACCGTTTTGCAGGCTACTCCGGCCAGACTTTTCTTATGTTTTTGCTCCTGGCGCTATTTCCGCAGATTGCCGGGCACTCCTCGCTGAATTGGGCTTTGAAGCATCTCTCACCGACGCTGGTAACAGTCTCCCTCCTGGCCGAGCCGATCCTGGCCACGATCCAGGCCTACTTTATCCTATCCGAGGTGCCGACGCTGATCAAGATCGGTGGCGGCGCCCTGGTCCTGGCAGGGATCTACATCGCCATGCAAGGAGAGCGAAGAAGGGAGACCGATGGCGGATAGACATCAGCCTGTCATTCTGAGCGAAGCGAAGAATCTCGCCCGGCTGAAAGGAGATTCTTCGGCGCAAAAAACGCGCCTCAGAATGACATTGCCGGGTAATCTGTGATCTACTGAAGTTCGTTTTCCGAAAGCGGATATCCAGGGGGTAGCGTATCCCCGCCTTCACTTCCAGGCGTGAAGTGGATCACTTCCACTTGCGAAGAGCCAAACCGTTCGATGATGACTGTAACGTTATCCACATACATCGCTGTCAATCTGCCATCGCCATCATTGTACACCCCCATGCGCAAGGTGATCGTCTGCCCGGCCCAGGGCAACAGACTATAGTCCGGCCAACGGGTCCATTGCTGCAGGTTCTGCAGCAGCTTATCAGCCCACATATAGTTCCCGTCACCCCACATGACTAACCAGTATTGATGGTCGGCCAGCGAATCACTGGTGATGGGGTAATAGTAGCACGACCATACAGCCCGTCGTATGTCGCTGGGCAAGGTAATCGTCTGCTGGAATGAGGAATAGCTGTCCTGGCCCAAGTCAGGGCCATAGACAATGCCTGCCCGCATGGAATACAAGCCCTCGTAGCGTCGCTCCGTGGCGTAGCCAGCTTGGTATCTCGTAGGCAGGATATACCAGGCCGGGTGTTGTAGCTCGAAGCCTGGATCAATGATCAATTGCTCTGCAGGCAACGGCGTAGGGGTCGGTGTCCGGGTAGGTGTTGACGTCGGTGTGGGTGTAGGTGTGAGCGGGGCTGATGCAGTAAAGCCCCTCGTCACTGGGCCATGCCAATCACAAATCGGCGAGTGGGCGTAAACATAGAGAGTATGGGGGCCGAGGGTCATCAGGGCCGTAGTCCAACGGAAACTATAGCCGCAATCGCGGAAGTTCGGCCCGAGCACGGCTTCGATATCCGGGCGGGGCAAGAAGGCCGTGATGTCGCCCAGGTGCGTGCCCTGGCCCATGGCTCCATCCAGCCAGATGCTGACCCGATCAATGCCTGTGCCGCTGGTGCTGCGTAGATCGGCTGCCCAGCCGGCGATGTCGAACTCGCCCGCCACGGTTGCCCCCGCTTGCGGCGAGTCAATATTCAACGTGATCTGGCAACTGTTTCGGACAGTAACCGCACGTCTCGCCGTGATTTTCCAACCGCAGCGGCTGAGAGAGCGAATCTGCAGGGCATAGTTCCCATCGGCCACGTTTCTGGTGTCCCATGCGTAGGTAAAGCCACAGGGGCCGAAACGCGCTCCCCAGCTATCGGCAATATCCTGTCGCCACTGCCCATAGGTAGCCTGGCCTAACCGTTGGCCATCCAGCCAAATTTCCACTGCCGAGATGCCCGTGCCCACGGTGCTCTGGAAATCGGCAGCCCAGCCATCCACCGTAGTCACCCTGAAAACGGTGGCTCCTTCTGCCGGGTGATCTATGGCGGAGACGCTGCCATCGGCACAGATCGTCGCCGTAGGCGTGTGCGTGGGCGTGTAGGTCGCCGTTGCGGTCGGCGTCGCAGTGGCTGTTCTTGTCGCTGTAGCTGTGGGCGTCGGTGTATCGGTCGGCGTGGGGGTTCTCGTTCCCGTAGCCGTTCCCGTCGCTGTCGGTGGAGGCGTGGGCGTGCTGGTCGGTGTGCGGGTTCTTGTTTCCGTGGCCGTTCCTGTCGCTGTCGGCGGAGGGGTGTAGGTATGAGTGCCTGTAGCGGTAGGTGTCGGGGTCGGCGGCGGCGGCCAGTTGCGGATAACCTGGGGCAAGAAAATCTTTCCCGACCAAGGTCGCCGCGTGGCCGTAGGGGTGGCTGTGGTTGACGGTGTTGCCGTCTGGGTTCGCGTGGCTGTGTGCGTTGCCGTCGGCGTATCTGTCAACGTGGGTGAAGGGGTGATGGTCGAACTGGGCGTGGGTGTCGCAGTGTTAGCAGCGGCGGCAATGATAATATAGCCAGAGTTGATGAATCCTAGAACGCTATCCCATCCGAAAAAGACATCGGTCTCCCGCGGCGCTACCGTACTGAAAAGCAAGGCAGTGTAAGGGGTCGGCGTTTCCGCCCTGACCCACATAGAGGCCAGGACAAAGGTCCCTATGGGAAATGGAGCAGAGGCCCTGCTGGCCATGTAGTCAATCATGCCATAATCGTTATACACCCTGTTCGATTCCACGCTATCCAGCCCCTCTCCCGTTATGATCGTCTCAGCCAGGGAACCATCGCTATTCACTATCTTGAGGTAAGCTGGGTTAAAATTCAGGAAAGCCTTGGCCCTGCTTACAGGCTGCGCTCCTGCATCTATGCGGATTTCCAGGCGGAATATCTCGCCGACCGTCGCCCGATAGGGAGAAGGCACGATGCTGATGGCCACGCTTTTCGTCGCCGTGGCCGTGGGTGTGGCTATTGGCGTCGAGGTCTCCGTGGGAGAGGCAGTTCCACTCGGCGTCGGAGTCGCTGTCCCCGTCGGAGAGCCGGTGCCGGTTGCCGTTGGCGTCTCCGTGGGGGATGCGGTCACACTTGGTGTCGGTGAAGCTGTAGCTGTGGGCGCTCCCGTGTCCGTCGCCGTTGGCGTCGGGGTAGCCGTGGAGGATGGCGTGGCTGTAGCCGTAGGGGCAGACGTGCCGGTGTGCGTCGGCGTGGGTCGAGCAGTGTCCGTCAACGTGGCACTGGGCGTGTGTGTCTCCGTAGGTGATGGGGAAGCCGTCGGCGTGGGCGTCCACGTTCCCGTGGCAGATGGCGTCTGGGTGTCAGTAGCCGTAGGTGAGCTTGTGGCAGTGAAAGTGGGGCCAGCGGTGGGTGAACTGGTGGGCGTTTGCGTCAGGCAGGGGGGCAGCACCTCCAAAGCGCCATGTTGTACCAGGGTGAAAATCGGGCGGGCTTGGGAATCGAAGAGTTGCACTTGGGAGAGGACCAAAGGCGTAGAACCTTCCTGGATGCCCTGGAACCTGATGCGTATGATAATGCCGCTGCCGCTTACCCCTGGCCTTTGTAGCAGAGTTGCCGCGTAAACAATCTCGCCTCCTGTAAGATCAACTATGTTCTCAGCTTGGAAGACGTTTCTGCTGCCAAAGATGTCGCCCGCTTCGACCTGGATCCCCGGCCTGGTAGGGTCAGCGTCGTCCTCCTGCCGCACAGTCACCACGTTAGGCAAAAATTGCAGGTGGACCTCAAGGCCGAAAAGATCGGTTACATCCTGGAGGGCCACCTCGACCTCGGCAACGTTACCACAAGCGATGCTTTGTGTGTCCGGCTGGACGCTCACCTTGGTAACCTGCAATAGCGTATCCTGCTCGCTGGTAGCCAGAGCTATCCAAAGCCAGGCTCGTTGCGCGATCAGTACAACGACGAGCAAGGTGACCAGGGTTAAGCCAACCTTACGGTTTCTCATCCGGGACTTCTCCGTGACCCTCCCGCAGGGTTCAAATCTGCCGGAGGGTTTGGGCGGTTTAGTGATCCTTAATGCAGAGGGCTATTGGAGATTTGCCCCCAATAGCCCTCTCGGTGCGAGCACATCTGACTGGTCAGCCCCACCCGATCTTGGGGAACTCTGCTCCTATGGGATGCAGAGTGTGCGGCCAGGATAGATCAGGTTGGGGTTCGAAATGTTGTTGGCGATAGCGATGGCCCAATAGGTAGTGCCATAGCGCGCTGCGATGGCTATAAGCGTGTCGCCGGGCTGGACCGTGTAGTAGGCACGGCACTGAGGAGGCGTTGGCGTTGGGCCTACGCCTGGGATACAGATGCGCTGGCCAACATAGATAAAGTTCGGATTCGGTATGTAGTTGACCGCCAGGATGGCCGAAAGCGTCGTGCCGAAGCGCCGTGCGATGCCATACAGGGTATCTCCACTGACAACGGTGTAGTAGAAACCCAAGCACCCGGGCGTAACCGTGACTGTAGGAACGGGCGTAGGCGTCACCACGCAGGGCACGTACAACACCTGTCCTGTCCTGATGTAGTTGGGATTGGCGATGCCGTTCAAGCTGACCAGCACGCTGACCGTAGTATTGTAGCGGCGCGCGATGCTATACAGGGTATCGCCCCACTGCACGACATAAGTGCAGACTCCACCCGGCATCGGAGTAGCTGTTCGCGTAGGCGTTGGCGTAGCCCCAGGTGGGGTAGTGGCCGTCGGCGTGGCCGTTGGCGGTACCGAGGTGGCAGTTGCGGTAGGGGTGACGGTTGCGGTAGGCATAGCGCCCGTCACAGTGATGGCCCCGTTCACTGTGCTCGCCGAGATCGTCGCACCCCCTTGCCCTGCCAACAAGACGGGATTGGTAGTGCTAAAGGCGATTGCAGTAAGCCCTTGAGCCGAACCGCGGAAGGTTACCCTGATCAGATCTCCCGATCCCGTTACTCCTGGCTCGCTAACGCCCAGCACGGCAATGGCATAGTCAATCGTGCCATTGGTATTGTTCGCCACGTTCTGCGCAGTGAAGGCGTTCTTGCCAGCAAAGATGTCTCCTGGTGCCACCTGGATGCCAACAGTGTTAGCGTCAGCATCCACTACTTGCACGATGCCCGGGGTAAAGGTCAGGTGCACTTCCGCAGCGATGAGACCTGTGACATTCTCGATGCGGATAGTCACCGTGGCCGTTTCGCCGACAGCGATCGTCTGCGATCCCGGCTGGACAATCACACGGGTTGCCTGGGCCAGAACCGTCCCCGGCAGCATCGTGAACAGGAGACTGACCAATAAACCGAGACTGATTAACTTTTTGCTAAACATACGACCCCTCTCCTCCATCCTTCTTCCTCCTTTTTCTAGAACAGGTTGAACTCCTACACCTCAATATCTAAAGGCTCAGCCCACGGGGGGCCATGGATTGTCCACATGGGCTTTTCGCCTTTCCGACCGATGGTGTATGCCCGACGGACAACATGAACAATGACTTTGAGTCTGCGTACAGGCAGGGTCTAGGCATATCGCCAGACCCTGCCTGGTATTCTGTTCAGATACTACGTGCCCACCGAGCTGCGCCTCACCTGTTCGAGGAAGAAGGTCTGCACTCCCCCTGGCTGCAAGTCGGGACTCTTACTGTTCCAGTCCTTTCAGCAACATGGGAGGCAACGGCTCTTTGGGTGACTTGGGCGCCTTGACGAGCAGCCTGATGCCAGAGATGGCCTGCACGCTTTCATTCGCTTTGCTGTAAAGCCCCAGCTTCCGCAGGCTGACGATGCTCTTCCTGTCGCTCTGGGCACGGAAGCGGATGCGAACTATGACGCCATCGCCGCTAACCGGCTCGACAGGCCCCAGCAACGTGACGGCGTAGCGAATGGTGCCCTTCGCGTTGTCTACGCTGTTCTGCACGACGAAGGATTCCTCGGCGGAGAACATGTCGCCGTTCTCGATCTGCACGCCAGCCCGGCCCAAGTCAGCATCCCGCACAGCCAGGACGGTGGGATCGAAGGACATCTCTAACTCGGCGCCGTACAGTTGGACGGCCTCGCTCACTTTCACTTCCACGACGAGATCGGATCCTGCCTCCACAACGGCCAGGCCAGGCTTGGGCGGTTGCAGCTTCACCCTATCTTTCCTGGGTGTGGATAGGACAGACCACCCTGTCGGGGCCGTGCGGTTAAAGTTGGTACCGACGAGAACCAGGTCCCACAGGTTCACGGCTCCATCATTGTTGATATCCGCACGGGGATCCCAGTCGGGGTCGCCCGGCGTGGTGTTGTAAGACAGGCCGAGGATCACCAGGTCAAAGATGTCCACCACGTTATCGTCGTTGGCATCGCCGCCATGCAGGTTGACATCGGGCAGCACAGTGGTGAGTCCAGCGGTCACCACCACATCGCTCTTCTGGGCATACAGGTAGCGGCTGATCTTGGCGATGACTGTCTGCATTCCTGCCGGCACATCGTAGATCGTGTAAGCCCCATTGGATGCTGAGACCGTATTGGCACCCGGCACACCGGGCACAGAGACCCCCACTCCCGAGTAGTTAAGGCGTCCTTCCACCTGCACCATGCCGCTGATGTGGCCGGTTCTAGGCTGCGGCGTCCGTGTAGGCGCCACCGTAGGCGGCGTGCCGGTCACCGTGGCCGTCGGCGTGGGCGGCGTACCCGTCACTGTCGCTGTCGGAGTAGGCACCACAGCAGTCCTGGTTGGTGTCGGCGTTATGGTACGGGTCGCGGTCGGCGGATACGTGTTGGTGGGTGTTGGCGTGAACGGCTCGCTCGGCACGATGTTGTTGGGATCCGTGACCTGGACACCCGGTTCGCACACCACTGTGTCATACCAACAACCGGTGATGGTGACCTCTCGACCGATATAGTGGCTCAAGGTGCCAGTCATATCCTGCACATAGATCGTGGCCCCTTCCCTTGTCACCAAGTGATGCGTAGCACGGCAAGGTCCTGAATAGCGATGCACGACACCACGCGCCATCGCCGACAGACACTCGATCAACTCATCGTTGATATAGATGTCATGCGGGTCGGTGGGATCGTACCAGAACTGCAGGCGCACCGGTGTGATGGGCAGTGTCACTGTGATGCCGCAGCCATCATATGATAGCTCACTTTGCTCAGAAGTCCAATCCGTGGTCAGCAGGTAATCCTCGCCAGGTGGCAGGCGAACTTCAGTGTATTGATCGGGCAGGGTGTTGAACTGCTCGACACTCCAGATCTCCGGCAGCCCCGGGTAGACCCAGAGCAACTCCTTGAGTTCGCCGAAGAACTGCGGCTCGCGATTCTCATCCACGATACGGATGACATAGGGTGGTCGGTTGTAGCGCAAGGTGCCTACGCAATCCTGGTCGCGGATGCGCTCGATGTCTATAACCGATGTGTGCTCATAGTTGAAAGGCGGCATCACGGATATGAAGCTCGTGTCTCCGCAGATGGTATCTGAACCGCGGAAGTAGCCTTCCAACTTTTGCGAGTCCTGACGGTTAATAAAGTTGACCTTCGGGACGGGAGTGCGGATGGTGATGAACTTGAACTCGTAGTCCTCGTCGCCGGGGTTGATCACGTCCGCCGGCACGGTCTTGATGGCTACGACGTTATACTCGTGGCCGTCCACGAAGAACCGCTTGAGATACCAGGGATCGCCCGGT
>CAYPON010000085.1:0-12049 GCA_964412315.1 uncultured Anaerolineae bacterium
ATTCGTCGGCAGCGTCAGATGTGTATAAGAGACAGAGATAGGGAAGAGGATACAGATAGCTTTATGGGACAACATTGTAGCAGTTTATCACCGTTGACCTGTTATCACAAGCCTCGCCAGCGGCAGCAAGCTTGCAGGGTGAGATGGAATGTCAGGCTCAATCCCCTCGTACATCGTCCAGTGCCCCTCCAGGCCCGACGCCTCCATGGCTAGTGCAACGTTGGCCATACAGATGCCGCCGTCGTAAAGGCAATACTCCCTGCGTGGCCCTCCGAAATATCGCCAGTTGTTCCTGGTGACGAAGAGGTGCAGCCGCCCGCTCTGCCAGAGAAAGCGCCAGGGCTGTGCATTATCCGCCGATGGCGCATTCCGCGCCGCCTCCAGAAGCGGGGCAAGCTCCAGCGAAGGCGTGGCGGGAACGGCGAATGTCTCTTGGAAAAAGATGCGATTCATAGGCATCTTCTTGGCGGCCCCTGCTACTGTGCGCATCAGCCTGTTAACGGCCCGGCTGCCCGGCGCCGCAGAGGGCCGACCGAAGACGAGGAACGCCCCGATGCGCGCTTTATCTGACAGCAAGAAGCGCGCGCGCACTTTTGACTCCCGGCCCAGGCTTCCTATGTAGCAACTGTCGAGGCCAAGCGTCACGAGTCGCACGGCGATCTGCTCTACCCGATACCCCAGGTCTGTCAACAGATGCCGCTCGCCAGCTAGATAGGGCACGAGATAGTGAGGGGGCGTCAGGATGCGTCCATATCCGCCCAGGGCTTCTGCAAGGCTTTCACCACTCTCGACGTTCCTCATCAACGCCTCGAAGCGGTTACCAGGGATGAGCGGCTTCACGCCGGAGACGATTTCCCATACCTGCGCTAGTGTGGTCTCATGGAGAGGCTCTCTATCGTATCGGCGCACCGAACGCCTGGCGAGGATAGCCTGGTACAGTTCCTCTTGTGACGGCATATTTCTTCTCTCAAAACTAATGCGCCCGCAACCCCCGAAAGGGCTGATCGCTGAACGCTGCTGCCTACTCAAAAGCCACGATCTGGTGGCCGCGCACTTCGGGGACAATGACCTTGACATAGGGCACTTCAACGGTCGTGGCCAAATCCTCCCCCTGTGGCACAAGATAAGCCCGCTTGACCGGCCTGTCGAGGCGAACCGCCAACTCGACTTGGTAGAGAGGGATGATGTCTTCCACGATGTCGAGTTGATCTCCACGCCGCTCTGGTGAATAGTACAGAAGATAGGCGAGATGTCTTTCTGGGCGATCCGTTGCAAGAGCCTGTCGCAGGAGGGTGACTTCGGCGCCTGTCGGGGCCGATACTTTGACCAATGGTTGTGGCAGGAACATCTCGATCAGGTTGCGCAGCAAAAGCCGCCAGACACGGTTGCCATGCTTACGATACTCGTTAAAGATGGGGCGGGCAATGTAGATCACTCTGCCCCGCTGGGTCACCATGGCCGATTTCCCGATGCGGTTGGGGGGAGTTTGCCGATGGGAGCAGAAATGATCCCAGGTGCGGTTGAAAAAGGGTTCGACCTCAGGTACTAGGGTGAGCGTGTTCCCCTGCAATGTGATCCTGACTCCCGGCTCGTAGAGCACATGAGCCATGGGCGGGATATCGCGGGCCACTGCTCCCTGCAAGTTCTCAAAGCCCATGTAACTTGGCGTATACTCGGCTGCCCCCCAATATTTGAGGCCGATTTCCTCCAAAGCAAAGCCTTTTCGTGCCGGATCGAGGCCCGACTCGTAACTGAGGATGAGCGCCCCACCCCCGGCCAGGTAGTTACGCACCTTTTCCGCCAGGTCTTGGTCGAAAAGAACGACATCCGGCGCAATGAGCAGCTTATACTGGCTATAGTCGGCGCTGCGATCCAGGATGTGGAACTGCTGGTGGGACTCGAGGAGGATACGCAGCACGCCTTCCAGGGCAGCTTTGGCATTCACTCCCTCCTGCTGCGGGCCGGTTCCCTTGCCGATAGGCCAGGCCAGGACGCCGATGTCCGCAAGCCCCTTCGTATCGGTGCACCACGCCTCGATGCTTTCCACCTGTCGGTAAACCTGCGCGATCAGGTCATAGGTAGCTGGGTCCAGGCGTCCGCGAGGATGCAGTTGGTCGCCGATGCTGCATCTGGCCCCTGTAGCTAACATGCGGAAACACTCATACTCCAAGGCCGCTAGGGGCTTTAGCCCACCAAAGTCGCCCCAGGAGCGGTGGAAGCGGCCGGTCATGCCGAGCATCGGCTTGTCCTTCGTCTGCAGGTAACGTGCAAACAGTGGATAATGGTTGTAACCCCAGCCGCCGGAGGGAAGCGATTCGATCTCCCAGTGGGTGAAATACTGCGCCTCGCCCGGCATACCTGCGTCTGGCACGTCGTCAATGCGCAGGCGACTGTTGAAAAAGAGGGTCGCCTGGGGATGAACGTCGTGGACAGCTATCTCCGCCAGCTTCATAAAGTGTCGCGCCACGTGCAAGGAGAAATACTGGAGATGCTCATCGTTGCCGGGGTCGAGGTGCATCTCTTGCATGTCGCGCACACAATTGTTGCAGAGACACCCCGGCTCAACCTGCATGAGGATGTCGAAGAAAAAGCCATCCACAGGGTACATGCGACAAATCTCGCGCACCTGGGCTAGGACATAGTGGCGATATTCCGTGTTAATGCACATCCAACGCCAGCCCGGCTCTCGCGGGGCCGGCCCGACGAAACAGCCTGTGCCAGGGTGTATCTGGCGCCATTCCATGTGTGTCGCAGCGGCGTACTCATCCCAGCCCACGCTCATATAGATCGGCGCCCGAATGCCCGCTTTGTGACAGGCTTCAATCGTTTCGCCGAGCAGGTCGCGTTGCAGTTCGGGATGGAAGAGGCCGATCCGAGTGGGGTAATAGGACATCCCATGGTGGCATTTGGCGAACAGGGTGACCGAGTTGACCCTGGCCTTTTTCAGTGTGGCGACGAACTCCTCGGGGTCGAAATCCACGCCGATACCTTTGATCCAGGGGGATGTGTGAAAATCGAGGTGAACCTGGCGGAAAGGCAAATCTATCATCTATTCCCTTTCTAAGCAGGAGCGAAGCATTTCCGCTATGCTACTTGCCCAGGAAAAAGCTCCATCTCGCGGGAGGATTTTCTTGGACGTTCAATCGCCGAGAAATGCTTCGCCCTTATTTGAACGTTTCGGCCAGATATTGCACCAGAGCATTGGTTTCTTCTGGACTCAGTTGCACGCCTTTGCCGATCATGCGGTCAACGATGGCTTTCCACTCATCGGCGTTCTTCTTGGCGGCCTTGACCCGATCCAGGTTATGACACTTGGTGCAGCGCTCGTTCAGGAGAGCTTCACCCTTTACTGGTGGGGGGTAGGGGGTCTTGCGTTCCTCCCTTGGCGCAGTCGGAGTTCCGGTCCCCGGAGCTGGATAGGCCCTCTTGGTCGTCTGCGCAGGGGGCACAATGGTTCCTGTACCTGCGCCCGGCTTGCCCATCTCGGGTATGGAAATCGGCTGTCCCTCTGGCGTGGGCGTGGCCGCCTGGCTGCAGGCAGCCAGGGCAAAACAGAAAAGGGCCAGGGATATGATGACTATCCTACGGAGTTGCATACTTTCTCTCCTTATCAATTGATGCGTAGCTATTATAACATCCCTTGAAAAAAGGAGCAAATGCTTCTCCCTCGAAAGACTTCCGAAATCTCCCAGACTTCGGAGGTCTTTGATACTACGTTTTGCGCAATTTGCCCCTCGCCAACGAGGCGAATACGCCGCCGAGGCAGAGAAGGGCAAAGACGGTGAAGATGATTTGGGAGCTTCTTATGAAAAGCGGGTAAGATTCGGGGGTGATTTGCACCCTGCCAAGAACCGTTGCGAACACCAGCATAGCGATGCCCACGCTGAGCATCTGCCCAACCAGGCGCATGGTGCCCAGGGTGGCCGAGGCTACTCCGTAATACTTTTTCTCCACCGCGCTCATGATTGCATTCGTATTCGGCGAGGAGAAGAGGGCGAATCCGAAGCCCAGCAGGACCAGACTAAGAACGATCAAGGCCAATGGAGTTTTCTCTCCCAGGGAAATGAACAGAACGAGGCCGATGACGTTCAGCCCCATGCCCGTAGAGGCGACCAGACGCGGCTCGACTCGGTCGGAGAGTTGGCCAGTGAAAGGGGAGAAAATGGCCTGCATGACCGGCTGAGCGATCATGACGATGCCCGCCGTTTGCGGGTCTAGCCCCTTGACGTTCTGCAGGTAGAGGCTCAACAGGAATCCTACAGCGGATGTCGCGCTGTAGTTGATCAGGGCGGCCAAGTTGGAGAAAGTATACACCGTACTATTTCGGAAGAGGCTGACGTTCAGGACAGGGCTTGGCGTTCTCCCTTCCCAGAGGACAAAGGCCAGGATTCCCAAGATCCCCAGCAGGATCAGCCAAGCGCCCAGAGTTGCGGGCAGCCTGGAGAAACCATACATGAGAGCCAGGAGAGCCAGGCCGTAGACAACAGAGCCTACGAAGTCGAATCGTTCACCTTCGGCCTCCGCCCATTCCCCTTTCAGCTTCCAGGGGATAGCGGCAAGGATAGGGATGCCGAGCGGGATCGCACAAAGGAAAATGCTTCTCCAGCCGAGATGCTGCGTCAGGAACCCACCCACAGAGGGGCCAAGGGAAAGACCCAGATAGACCGAACCGACGTTGATGCCCAAGGCTTTACCCCGTTCGCCAGCAGGGTACACAGAAGTCAAAATAGCCACGCTCGTGCCGAAGATCATAGCCCCGCTGACGCCTTGCATAGCCCGAAAGCCGATCAGCCAGATGGCGGACGGGGCAATTGCGCTCAAAAGAGAGGTTATGGTATGGATTACAACGCCGTAGGTGAATACCTTCTTTCTGCCAACTATGTCGGCGGCCCTCCCGAAGGGGACGAGAAACATGGCAGCAGCCAGGCTATAGGAGAGGCCGACCCAACTGAGCAGAATGGCGTCCATAGCGAATTCCTTGCCGATGGAGGGGAGAGCGATGTTGACGGAGGAGGCCATAAAAGGGGTGATAAAGGAACTAACGGTGGTGACAAACAGTGCCGAGTTTTTGCCCACGTTGTTTGGCATGGCTGTCCTTTCTGTTATCAAAGAGTCTCTTCCACGAAGGTATCGCTCAGTTCCAGCGCTCGTTTGTCCATGAGGCTCTCTGGTGTTCGTGCTGTTCGTCTACGTGCTCGCGGCAGTATAACACAGTGCGGAAGTTGCGTCAAGCGGAATTGTTGTTAGAATGGGACAGCAGGAGACGAGTATCGCAGTTCGCCAAAACTCTGAGGAGGCCAAAATGACTCTGGACGAACATCCCTATTTCGAGCGTTGGACCGACCCGCAAAGCGGCGTGGTCAGCTACATCCTCAATGAGCGGGTCGCGCCGGTGCAGATGGGCTTTTACTTCACTAACCCGAGCATCTCAAAAGATGAGAAGTGGCTCTGGTTCTATACCGCCTACCCGCCTGGGGATCGGAAGACCCTGAGCGTGGTCAGCCTGGAAAAACCGTTTATCCGCCACTACCCGAATGCGCAGTTCACCTCCGCCTCGCCGATGATAGATGATTACGGGGATGCGATCTATTTCTGCATCCGCGAGGGGGTCTATCGCATGACGTTAGATGGCGAGATAAAGGAGATCTGCACCCTCAGCCCCGACTATATCAAGCGACGGCCCCTGAAGCGGCTAGCTACCCACCTGACCCGTTCCGCGGATGGCAAATACTTTCTGCTAGATGGAGAACTTGCCAACTTCTGGTTTGTGGCCTTGGGGGACATTGCCACTGGCGAGGTGCGCATCCTGCACGAGTTCGGACGCCACCACAACCACGGCCAGTTCTCGCCGACCAATCCCAAGCTTTTCTCGCTGGCGCAGGATTGGTGGGTAGACGCGATCAGCGGGCAGTATTTCCCTTTCGATCAGCGCATCTGGCTGATGGATACGGAACAAACGATGTTTGAGCCGCTGATTCCGTCGCACTGGTTCCGACACGGCACTCAAGCCTGCCACGAGTGGTGGTCGCCGGATGGGTGGGTCTGCTGGGTGGATTACGAGAAGGGGGTCTACGAATGTGACGTGACCGCGCCGGGGCCACGCCAGGCGGTGCACGTCTGGCAAGGGCCGCTTTGCCACGCACACTGCGACGCCGCACGGCGCTATTTCTGCGCCGATGAGTCCCCATACAAATGGGACAGGCAGCCTTGCCAGATACGCTTCTATGACCGGCCACAGGGGAAAGAGATCAACATCGTCAGCGCCATGCCTAAGCCGCCGATGCCGCGAGGCTCTTATCACCTTGACCCACACCCTCACTTCTCGCCGCAGGGCACCTATGTGGTCTATACGACGATGGTGCGGGGCAAAGTGGATGTAGCGCTCACGCCGGTGGCGGGCATCTTGGCTAGGATGTGAGAAAAGAAATCCGCAGATTAACGCAGACATACAGGAAAGCGCATTTCCGTTTTG
This sequence comes from uncultured Anaerolineae bacterium, assembly GCA_964412315.1. Lineage (GTDB taxonomy): Bacteria > Chloroflexota > Anaerolineae > JAAYEA01 > JAAYEA01 > CAYPON01. The sequence continues at coordinate 6,473 of CAYPON010000085.1, forward strand.
CAGTTCGCCCTTTTCGATTATACTTGGCGCGGGGATCGGGGCCCTACACATTTTACACTGGTGAGGATTTATGGAACCAACAAAAGACAACGCACCTGTTACGACCACCTCTCATGCCGTGGAGGCCAAACGCGCTTTGCAGCATCCCCGGCTCTGGCAGCCAAACCTGACCGCCTTCATTTCCAGCGGCTGTATGATGGTCTTGGAACTGGTGGCCGGGCGGATCATCGCCCCTTACGTCGGCGTCTCGCTCTATACCTGGACCAGCGTCATTGGCGTCGTGCTGGCGGGGATCAGCCTGGGCAACTATACGGGGGGGCGGCTGGCCGACCGCTGGGCCTCCCTGCGCCTCCTGGGGGGTATATTCCTGTTGGGAGGCCTGGCCTCCTTCGGCATCCTGGCCGTGGACAAGTTGGGCAGACAGATACCCTCCGGCTGGCCTGTCGTCGCTGGCATCCTGATGATCACAGCCGCGCTCTTTTTTCTCCCTTGCTTCATCCTGGGGATGGTCTCGCCCATCTTGGCCAAGCTCGCTGTGCGCGATCTGGCCAAGATCGGGAATACAGTAGGCAAAATCTACGCCTTCGGCACGGTAGGAAGCATCGTCGGCACTTTTGCGACGGGCTTTGTCTTGATCTCCTGGTTTGGCACACATACCATCGTCTGGGGAGTGGCGCTGGTGCTCCTGGCATTGGGCATCCTTTTTCTAGTGGGTGGCCATTGGCAGGTCTTGCTCGCCGCGGCGGTGCTCTTCGCTGGCGGATCGCTACTGGCCTCCAAACGAGGATGGCTGCGTGGCCCTTGCGTGCGCGAGACTAACTATTTCTGTATCAAGGTGCACGAGGAAACCAGGGATGGCGAGGAGGTGCGCGTGCTGGTGCTGGATCGTCTGGTGCATAGCTACTCCTCGCTGAGCGACCCAACCAAGCTCGTCTATGGCTATGAACAGATTTATGCCAGGGTTACGGCCTATCGAGCGCAGCAAGACAAGCATCTGCGCGCCCTTTTCATCGGCGGAGGCGGATACACCTTTCCCCGCTATATCGAGGCAGTCTATCCCGGCAGCGATATTGAGGTCGTCGAGATTGATCCGGGGGTCACGCAGATCGCCCATGAGCGCCTGGGCTTGCGCCAAGACACGATGGTTGTGACCTACAATGAGGATGCCCGGCTTTTTCTGGGGCGGGAACCAACTTCTAAGTTCGATCTCATCTTTGGAGACGCTTTCAACGATTTCTCGGTGCCCTACCACCTGACCACGAAAGAGTTCAACGATCGAGTTCGGGGTTGGCTGGAGGAAGATGGCCTCTACGTCGTCAACATCGTAGATGGCGCTCCGGGTGACTTTTTGCGCGCTTTTGCGAACACATTGGGCAAGACCTTCCGCTATGCCTACCTGGCCTCTGGCGTTCGTTCCTTCAAAAACCTGCCGCGCAGCACCTTTGTGTTCATTGCCACTGACGCGCCGCTTAAGCTGGAGGACAAGATCCCGGAGGAAGGTTACGACAAACCGCTCGTGGCCAGCCAGGTCTTGACCGGGGGCGAGTTCGAGGAATTGCTGGCCAGCGGGCGCGTGGTGACACTGACCGATCAGTATGCACCGGTGGACCAAATGCTGGCCTGGGCGTTCCGCTATTAGATGACAACTGTCAGCGATCACCTCTCCGGTCGAGCCAGCGGAAGAGCAGCAGGTAGAGCGCGGCCATGATATAGAAACTGAGCAGCGCGATGTAGGGGTTGAAGGTGCGCATGGTGAAGAGGGCAGGGGAGGTGATAGCCGAACTGGGGTAATTGACGAGCAGCGCTGCATAGAGGTTGTTGGCAGTGTGCAGCCCCAGCGCTGCCTCCAGCCCTTCGTTGCGCAAAGTGATCCACCCCAGGAACAGGCCCATGCTCAGGTAAGAGGCGATCATCACGGGGAAGCCATAGGTGACGATCTCCGGGTTAAAGGAGTGGAGCGCGGCAAAGATGGCCGAACTGAGCAGGAGGGGAGGCCAGGCGCGACGGAAAAGCAGCCCCAACCCTTGCATCAAGTAACCTCGCGCGATCAATTCCTCCGTGAAGGACTGGATCGGAATGAGGAGGAGAGCAAGCACAGCGTAGGAAATGAAAGCGCGCGCGTCCCAGTGCCAGACATAGTTGCCGGGGGTGACGAAGGCGCCGAGCACCAGATCGCTCAGCCCGCTTACGGCCAGCCAGAGTCCAGCGGAGAGGAGAAACCGCTGCCACGAGAAGGCAGGATGGGGCGTGATAAGCGATCTGAAGCGTCGCTGGTGAAGGATGCTGATGCCGAACCAGAGCGTGAACAGCCCGCTACCGAAAGGTAATCCGAGCAAGAGAAGGGCCGCAGTTGCCGGAAGTTGGGCGAGATCCGTCTGGCCGCCCGTGGCGATCAAGATGGCCAGGCCGACCACAAGCGTGACCACGAAGAACGCCGTCACAATCAGCAGGATAGTCAAACCGTAGCGCCAGATGGCGTTTTTGCCCGACCGGGCCGAGGCCAGAAATGCGTTCTCTTGCATGTGAACCTCCTGAGACTTCAAATATGGAATTAGATGAACCCACATGCATTATAACGCGCCCAAGAGCGATGTCAATGCTCTTTCCGCCCCCGCTTGCAAATGCAAATGCGAATTGACAAGAATGAGATTTGCTTGTATAATGTAGGTGGATTTCTCCCCATCATCGCATCCCTCCTCGTGGTAGACCCAATGGGGGATCTTGAACGACGATGCTTAACATCCCGATGGTTCATCTCTGACGTTTGGACGAACGCTGTGAAAGGAGGTGATGAACCGATCCGAGTAGCGCTATCCTTCCCGATCAGAAGGATGTCAACGGTGTCAGTGAACCTTTGTTTGGAATGAAATAGGAGGAGGGAGTTTCTATGCGTAAGTTTATCGCCTTTCTGCTAGCTGTAGTCATTCTTGGCGCCATCCTGCCTGCCTGCGGGCCTGCGCCGACGCCTGCCGTCGTCACAGTCGTGGTCCCTCAGACCGTTGTCAAGGAAGCGACCAAGGAAGTGACTAAAGAAGTGACCAAGGTGGTGACCGCGGTCGTGACCAAGGAAGTGGTCAAGGTCGTCACTCCGACCCCCGTCCCGCCGACACCGAAGCCCGCCCTGAAGCCCGGCGAAGTCGCGCGCGAAGACACCGTCATTTTCGATATTGATGGTGGCCGCGTTCCTGACCCGACGATCCATAGCCCCCTGCTTCTTACCGGCTGGAACGGCCAGGCTGGAAAACATCAGTCTATGGTGGAGCCGCTCTTCGTCCTGAACTACGAGACAGGTGAAATTCAGCCCTACCTCTGCACGGCCTACGAGTACAGCCCTGACTTGAAGGTGTGGACGCTCAAGGTGCGCAAAGGCGTGGAATGGAACGACGGCAAGCCATTCACCGCCAGGGACATCGCCTTCACGATCAACCTGCTCAAAGCCAACGCGGGCAAAGTGGGCAACAGTTCACTCGCTATGGACCTCTGGGTCGAGAAGGTAGAAGCGCTGGACGATCTGACGGTCAGATTTACTCTCAAAAAGCCCAACCCTCGTTTCGTCCTGGATTACTTCTCTGTGAAGATCTGGGGCTCCTGCAATATCGTCCCGGAGCATATCTTTAAGGACGTGCCGAACCCCGCAGAATTCAAGTTCTACGACCCAGCCAAGGGATGGCCTGTCTTCACCGGCGCCTACAAGCTGGTCAAAGCCACAGAGACCGAGTTCATCTACGACCGCAATGACAACTGGTGGGGCGCCAAGGTCGGCTTCGCCAAGCTGCCTCAGCCGAAGCGGTTGATCTGGATTTGGGCTGGCCCCGAGGAAGCGCGCGCGGCCAAGATGGTCGAGGACATGACCGACTCTCTGATGGACATCACCGGCGGCACATTGCTGGCCATCATGGCCAAGAACCCGAGCATCTTTGCCTGGTACGACAAGCTGCCCTATGCCTGGCTGGACCCCTGCGCTCGCGACTTTGAGTTCAACTGTATGGTCAAGCCGTGGGACGACAAAGAGATGCGGCATGCCATCAACTACCTCATCAACCGCGATGAGATCGTCAACGTGGCCTATGAGGGGACAACCTTCAAGTCGGTCAGCCCCTTCCCCATGTATCCGCCGATGAAAAAGCTGGTCGAGTCCATCCCCGAGGTGTACAAGAAGTACCCGATGGAGGAGTTCGACCAGAAGAAAGCCTTCGCTATCTTTGAGAAGAAGGGCTACAAGCGGAATCCCAAGAGCGGGTTCTGGGAGAAGGACGGCAAGCCGCTGAGCATCAACATCGAGGTCCATGCTGGCTTCATCGAGAAGAAAAAGATCGCCATGGTGCTGGTCGAGCAGTTCCAGCGGGCCGGCGTGGATGCCGTGATGCGTATCTTCGAAGGCGCTGTCTGGGGCACGCGCTTCAATATGGGCGACTTTGAGGCGCGCGCTGGCTGGCAGTCCTGCGGCAGCGTCAACGAGCCGTGGGCAAGCCTGGAGAACTACAACTGCCGCTGGCTGATGCCCATCGGCGAGCGCGCATCTAACAACTGCTGGCGCTGGTGCAACAAGGAGTTCTCCGATCTGGTGGATCAGATCGGCTCGCTGCCGCTGGGCGATCCCAAGATCCAACTGCTCTTCGCCAGGGCTATGGAGATCCTGCTGGACGAGATGCCGGTCATCTACATCACCCAGGCGCGGAAAATCATCCCCTTCAGCGACAAGTACTGGACGGGCTGGCCTAGCGCCAAGAACAACTGGATCCATCCGCCCACGTGGTGGCAGCATACGCATCTGATCATCCAGAAGCTGGAGAAAGCCAAGTAGTTCAGGGGCCTCTCCGTGGATACGAGGATCGGATCGTTTGGCACACCACTGCGCTTTGCGCAGTGGTGTGCCCCTTACTGTTTATCCGCTAACCTCCTGGGAGGACGCGGCCAGAAATGAGCCACGCTAGAAGCTCAAACCCGCTCGAAGCGGGCTAAAGCCGCTCGTTTTTAGCCGGCCTTGGCCGGCTTTAGCTCCTAGGCCGATGATTTATCGTCGGCCCCTGAGCGGGCGACGTTACTTGATTATTTTGTAAAACCTTATCAGCCGGCTTGAAGCTCTCAGGCCAATGGTTTATCGTCGGCTTCTTGGCAAGCAGCATCACTGTCAACGGATTTCGTCGCCTGCCAATCCGTTGGCAGCTCCCTCTTCTGAGTGGGGAGGGGTGCTGTCACAGTAGATCACAAATCCTGTCATTCCGAGCGAAGCGAGGAATCTCCTAACCATATCGCAGGAGATTCTTCGGCGCAAACCACGCGCCTCAGAATGACATTTATCGTATCGGCTGTGAGGAGGCTTATCCGTGGGCTTAACTTTCGATTATCTACTAAGGCGAATCCTCGTTTTCTTCGTGGTGATGTGGGGCGCCGCTACGGTCAATTTCCTCATCCCCAGGGTGGCTCCTGGTGATCCCATCGAGGCTGTGCTTAGCCGCATGCAGCAACAGGGCGCATACCTCGAGAGTCAAAAACAACTTGTTGAGTTCTACCGCAAAAAATTCGGGCTGGATGACCCTGTGCACATCCAATACCTCAGGTACATGCAAAATATGG
>CAYPON010000086.1:0-5889 GCA_964412315.1 uncultured Anaerolineae bacterium
GTGGCTACTTTATCACCATGAAGGTCACGAAGAAACTTGGAGCACGAAATCCACAAAAGAACGCGAAAGGGCGCGAAAGGCTTTCGCGAATTTCGTGGTTTTTCGTGTCTTTCGCGCTCCGAATGCTTCGTGGTTAAGTATGTGCTTGGTCGAGCAGGAGTTTCAACTGGCGGGCATTCCTGACAGCGTGGTCTTCATAGTTAGTGTTCATCAGTATGTGCACCTCCTGCGCTTCATCCGTCAGGTGCTCGATTTTGGGCACCCATTCCTGTAATTCGGCTGGGCTGTAGATATACTTCGTCCGCTCCTGCACCGTGACCCCCTCCTTTTCCCAGGTCTCGGCGCGGCGGCCATGAAAGCGCACGTAAGATAGTTCCGGGCTGGTCACCTCTGCCAGTGGGGGGACGCTGGAGGGGTGTCCCTGCGGCTCGTCCACGCAGACGTAGGCTAGCCCGTGATCCCGCAAAAAGCCCAGCGTACTATCGCGGTGCCGATCATCGAGCCACCGGCTATTACGGAACTCGACCGCCGCCTGATAATCGCCCAGGTGCTCCTTGAGCCATTCGATCTGGGCAAAGGAGTCCCTCCTGGGATAGAACCAGCGCGGAAACTGCAGGAGGATGGCCCCCAATTTGCCACGCTCGTGAAGGGGCCGCAGCGCACTGACATAGCGGGCGATGATCTCCTCGGTCAGTTCGGGGGGGACGTCGTTCAGGTAGATGCGGCTTTTGGCCTGGGCCTCCTGGCTCAACTGCTGCAAGATGTCTCGGGGAAGGCTGCGGGCCTCGGTGGGATGTTGCGTGAACAGGCTGTAGATCTTGATGTCAAAGATGAAATCGTCCGGCGTGCGCTTATCCCAGTAGATAGCATTCCGCTCTGAGGGCAGGGAATAATAGGTGCTGTTCACCTCCACCAGTTGCGGAAACTGGGAGGCATAGTAGCGCAGCCTGCCGTCGGCGTCGTTGATTTCCGGCGGATAGAACAGGCCGCTCTCCAGCAGGCTCTTATCCAGCCACGAACTCAAACCGATGCGAATTACGCTCATAGCTCCTCTGTCCTTTCTTTGGCTTCTAGCGAGGCCGTTTTAGCATACCATCATTGCGTGGAGTTGTCAATGGATTGGGTGGACGCCAAACGAGACTGCGAAGTTTGACAAAAAGGCCACTTTGTGCTAGAATGTTTATAAGCATTGTGGTTCTCTCCACTTAAGGCAGATGGATCCCTTCCCTGGTTGGCTACGCAGCTTGCAGAAGGGGACGGGGGTGTTGGCAATGAAGCGGCTGTCTGAAAGGGATGCTTTATGAACAGGCGGAGTTTCGGATGGATCTGTCCGAGGTTCTGCCTGTTTGCTTTTTGATACCTGGAAGAAAGGGGGTGGGAGAGCGGATTTGATATACTGGTGGCCTGGCTGCGAGGCCAGGAAGTTTGAGTTTCTGATAGCCAAAGGAGGAGTAAGAAATGTCTGAGAAAAGACTGACGAGACGCGATTTTCTGAAAGTGTCGGTGATCACGATTCTGGGAGCCGCGCTGCAAGCCTGCAGGCCCGCGGCCCCGGGAACGCCCGCTGCCAAGAAAGAAACTCCTAAGGCGGCCACACCGGTGGCACCTGCTGCCAAAGGCGAGGCTCCGATGCTTGCCAACTTGGTCAAAGCGGGCAAGTTGCCAGCCCTCAAAGAGCGACTCCCCACCGATGTGCAGGTCGTCAAGCCGGTGGAAGAGGTCGGCCAATATGGCGGGACGTGGCGCACCGTGCACTCAGACCCCGGCATGGGCAACCTCAAGATGAAGCTGTACGATCCGCCAGTGCGTTGGAAGCCTGATTATACCGGATACGAGGAGGGCCTGGCCAAGAAGTGGGAATGGTCGGATGACGGCAAGACCATCACCTTCTACTTCCGCAAAGGTGTCAAGTGGTCGGATGGCAAGCCGTTCACCATGGAGGATCTCAAGTTCTGGTGGGAGGATATAGCCACTAACACGGAGCAGAAAATCATCAGGGAGCCTTGGTGGTCCTTCGTCAAAGGGGAACGGATGCAAGTAGAATGGGTGGACGATTATACGGTGCGCTTCAAGTTCGCCACACCGCAATGGATCATGCCCTATATCCTCGCCCAAGGCTTCTGGGAGTGGGAACCGTTGATGATGCCCAAGCACTACTTGAAGGATTTCGTCCCCAAGTACAACCCCAAGGCGACCTGGGAACAGTTCGATGACAAACGGAAGTGGTGGCAGAACCCGGACTTTCCCACGCTCTTTGCCTGGCGCACCGTCGAATACGTCGCCGGGCAGCGGGTGGCTTTCGAGCGCAACCCCTACTACTGGAAGGTGGACACTGCGGGCAACCAGCTTCCCTACATAGATCGCATCGAAAGCACCGAGGTGAAGGAGCTGGAGACCAGGCTGCTGCAGATGGCGCAGGGCGCGTACGATGCCACGTTCCGTGGTTCTGCCGATCCGCGCCACATCGCCCTCCTGCGCGAGAAGGCGCAGGCCGGAGGCTACCGCGTCCTGAATTGGACGAACGGCGCGGGCGGCTGGCCAGCCTGGCTGATCAACCAGGACTATGTGGATGACAACTACATCCGGGATCTGCTCCGCAACCCCAAGTTCCGCCAGGCGATTTCCCATGCTTTGGATAGAAAACGGATCATTGAGGTCGTCTGGGAGGGGATTGGGACGGCTCAGCAGTCCACCATCAGCCCGCAGGCCTGGCACTTTCAAAGCCCGGAGGGGCAGAAGGTCTTCAAGGAGTGGGCTGAGTCCTACACAGCCTACGACACCAAGAAGGCCAATGCTCTGCTGGATGAGGTTGGCTTGAGCAAGAAGGACGCGGAAGGATTCCGCACCCGCGCGGATGGCTCCAAGCTGGAGATCATCGTAGATGTCACCGACTGGGGCTTGAAGGAGATCTGCGTCGAGGCCGCCCAAATCCTGGAGCAGCAGTTGGAGGCTGTCGGTCTGCGAACCACCTTGAACGCTGTCTACGGCACCCCTGAATCCGGCGTGAGGCAAAACGAGGGCAAGTATATGCTGCGCTCCTGTCACGCCTCGGAAGTGGATATCTGGACCTATCCGGACTGGATCTTCCCCACCCGTAATAACCGGGCCTGGCCCAGGGTGGGCACGTGGCGCCAGACCGGCGGCAAGGAAGGCTGGGCACCCGATCCAGGCAGCCCTGCCGCGAGGCTTTTGGAGCTTTACGACAAAGGGCTGGCGGAGCCTGACATCGAGAAGCGTCACCGGATCGTGTGGGATGCGATCCGCATCCATATCAATGAGGGACCCTTCACCCTCGGTGCCGCTGGCGACCAGCCGATGCCTGTGGTGGTGAAGAACAACTTCCGCAACGTACCCGCGCACGGCATCCTTGGCCCTTGGGCCCCCGGCAGCCCCGGCAACACCCATCCCGAGCAGTACTTCTTCAAGAAGTAGCCCTCGTGTAGCGGGCGGGACTGTCCCGCCCGCTATGCTCAGTAGATCACAAGAGGCTGTCACAGTAGGTCACAGATTACTGTGGGAGAGAGTGGCAGTGATCTTGTCCTGAGTACATCGGGGCGTGTTTTGGATAGAGGGGGGAGCTGCCCGCGGATTTCGGGAACGGATTACACGGATTGGCAGGCGATGGAATCCGTGCTCTGAATTCGTTGACAGTTCTCCTCTGCGGCCAGAACGTTCCCCATGATACCGTCTACGCTACTTTTGTGATCTATTGTGTCATTCTGAACGTGATGCGTGTCATTACAATGACATCTGTGATATGCTAATACGCTTTGAGAGCGTTGGAGGAAAGCCGCATGGTCGGTTACTTCGCGAGGCGTTTTCTGTACACAATCGTCATGTTGGCGGCGGTTTCAGTTGTCGGCTTTTTCGTCATCGAACTCCCCCCTGGTGATTTCCTCACGCAACGCATAGAGGAGCTTTCGGCGCGCGGCGACAGAAGTGCTGAATTGATGATAGAGGAGCTTAGGCTGCGCTACGGTTTGGACAAGCCATTGTATGAGCGATACTGGATCTGGATCACTCATTTCGTGAGAGGAGACTTTGGGCGTTCCTTTCACTATGAGCGCGCGGTGAAGGAACTGATCGGCGAACGTATAGCGCTGACCGTCCTCTTGACCTTGGCGAGCATGATTTTCACCTGGCTCATCGCCATCCCCATCGGCATCTACTCGGCGACGCACCAATACTCCTTCGGAGATCAACTCTTCACGTTCATCAGTTTCTTCGGCATCGGCACGCCGGGCTTCCTCCTGGCTATCCTCGTCATGTTCATTGCCGTGTTTTTCTTCGACAAATCAGTGGGAGGGCTTTTCTCTGCGGATATGGTGTACGCGCCATGGGGTTGGCCCAAAATCAAGGATTTGCTCAACCACTTGTGGCTTCCCGCGCTGATCGCCGCTGTCAACGGCACCGGAGGGCTTATCCGCATCATGAGGGGCAACCTCCTGGATATCCTGGGCCAGCCTTTTGTCGAGGCCGCCCGCGCCAAAGGTCTCAAGGAAAGCACAGTGATCTTCAAACATGCCGTGCGCATCGCCATTAACCCCTTGATCACCATCTTGGGAATGGAGCTTCCCAACCTGATCTCCGGGGCAACGCTGGTATCCGTTGTGCTCAACCTGCCGACGATAGGCCCCATGTTTGTGGATGCACTGCAAAGGCAGGACATGTATCTGGCAGGCACCTTTCTGATGTTTCTGGCCATCATGCTAGTGGCAGGCAATTTCCTGGCCGACCTTGCCCTCGCCTGGGCAGACCCCCGTATCCGCTACGATTAGTGCTCGTGCGACAACCCTGTATCCGCAGGCTTTACGCCTGCGGAAACCACCCGTGAAGGGTGCGGCTACACCGATACTTGCTGTTCAGGTATGCATACTGATCTGAAGAGGTGAAAACTATGGCCGTGATCGAACCTTCCGCTGCTGTCAAGGGCACCCCACCCCTTCCTCCGAAGGTGCAAAAAGGGGAGAGCTATTGGCAACTTGTCTGGTGGAAATTCAAGAAAAACAAGTTGGCCATCGTAGGTGGCATTATCCTAATCATTTTCTATTCTGTGTGTGGGCTTTTTGCCGAGTTTTTCGCTCCTTATCTCCTCGAGCACACGTCGGATTACCTGGAAGCACCGCCGCAAATCCCCCATTTTATTGACCAGGACGGCAAGTTTCATCTCCGGCCTTTCGTGTACGGACATGAGAAAAAAATAGACCCCATCGCACGCAAGCGCATCTTTGTGATTGACACTTTGAAGCGATACCCCTTGTACTTCCTTGTCAGAGGGGACTCCTACAAGCTGCTGGGCCTGCTGCCAATGAACATCCATCTGATTGGTACCCACCCGGATGACCCCGAAGCCCACGTTTTCTTGCTGGGCACGGATCGGCTAGGGCGCGATCTGTTCTCGCGGATTTTCTTCGGGGGTCGCATCTCTCTGTTCGTGGGTTTGATGGGCCAGTTCATCAGTCTCACCCTGGGAAGCATCTTGGGGGCTGCCTCAGGCTATTATGGAGGCTTCATAGACTTGCTCGTCCAACGCATTATCGAGTTCATGACCGCCTTCCCTACTATCCCTCTCTGGATGGCGCTCGCCGCCGCTATCCCACCCCAATGGTCGCCGATCATGGTCTGGTTCGGACTGACCCTCATCCTTTCCTTGATCGGCTGGGGAGGGCTGGCACGCCAGGTCAGGGGGATGGTGCTTTCCCTGCGGGAGCGAGAGTTCGTGCTGGCGGCCAAGAGCTTCGGCACCAGTGAGCGCGGGATCATGATCCGACATTTGATCCCCAACGCTTTCAGCCATATCATCGTCATCGCCACGCTATCCGTTCCCGGTATGATCATCGGCGAGACTGCTTTGAGCTTCCTCGGCTTGGGGTTGCGCCCTCCGGTGAC
>CAYPON010000086.1:5989-11981 GCA_964412315.1 uncultured Anaerolineae bacterium
GGGCGTGGTTCGGGCAGTGGACGGCGTGAGCTTTGAAATACGCCGTGGCGGCACATTGGGCATCATCGGGGAAAGCGGCTGTGGCAAGTCGGTGACGGCCCGCTCCATCTTGCGCATCGTCCCCCACCCTGGCAAGATCGTGAGCGGCCAAATCCTGTTCCATCGCCTGGTGCCAGGCAACGGCGGAAGCCGGGTTACAGAGACGGTGGACCTGACCACTCTGCACCCCAATGGCCCTGAAATCCGCAGCATCCGTGGCGCGGAGATCGCCATGATCTTCCAGGAGCCGATGAGTTCCCTTACCCCCGTGTACACCGTTGGTTCTCAGATCATGGAGGTCATCACGCTGCATCAAAAGGTGTCCAAGCGGGAGGCCAGGCAGAAAGCGGTGCACATGCTGGATCAGGTTGGGATGCCACAGCCGGAACGGATCGCCGATAGCTATCCCCATCAACTCAGTGGCGGGATGAGGCAACGAGCCATGATCGCCATGGCGCTTTCCTGCCATCCCAGCCTGTTGATTGCCGATGAGCCGACAACGGCCCTGGATGTCACGACGGAGGCGCAAATCCTCGATCTGATGCGGGAGTTGCAGCGAGAGATAGGGATGGCGATCATGTACATCACTCACAACCTGGGCGTCATCGCCGAGATGGCCGAAGAAGTGGTCGTGATGTACCTGGGCAAGGAAGTAGAGGAGGCTGATATAGATTCGGTCTTCTACAATCCTTTGCACCCCTACACGCAGGCTCTGCTGAAATCAATCCCTAAAATCGGCATGAAATCCAGGCAAAGGCTGGAAGCCATCAAAGGCATGATCCCCGATCCCTATAACCTTCCCAAGGGATGTCCTTTCCACCCACGGTGTCCACGATTCATGGGAGGGAAATGTGACCGAATAGAGCCGCAGTTGATTGAGGCCAGGGAGGGACAGTGGGTCAGTTGTCTGCTATACACCAAGTGAGGAATGGGGCCAAGATGACACAACAAGGTGGAGATAAGGAAATCCTGTTGGAAGTTAAGGAGCTGAAGAAACACTTTCCCATCCAGCGCGGCCTTCTGCGGAGGACTGTAGGCTACGTTAAGGCGGTGGATGGGGTGAGTTTCTATATTAAAGAGGGGGAGACGCTGGGCCTGGTGGGGGAAAGCGGCTGCGGCAAGACTACCACCGGGCGATGCGTCATCCGCCTGATCGAACCCACGGCAGGCTCCGTGCATTTCCGAACCAGCCTTTTCTCATCGAATGGTGAGCCGCAGATGGTTGATGTCCTATCGCTTGGCCCCAAAGAAATGAAGACACTCCGCCAGGAGATTGCGATGATCTTCCAGGATCCCGTCGGCTCCCTCAACCCGAGGATGAGCGTCGCCGACATCATCAGGGAGCCTCTACTGGTTCACGGCAGAGGAAAGGGGCCGGAGGCTGACGCACGCATTGTCGAGCTTCTTGAGGCCGTGGGCTTGAGGCCGGAGCACATGGGGCGCTACCCACATGAGTTCTCCGGCGGTCAGCGGCAAAGGATAGGCATCGCCCGCGCCCTGGCCTTGAACCCGCGCCTCATCGTGTGCGACGAGCCTGTCTCCGCTCTGGATGTGTCTATTCAAGCGCAAACGTTAAACCTGTTGCAGGACTTGCAAGCAGAGTTTCATCTGACCTATCTCTTCGTCGCCCACGATTTGAGCGTTGTGGAGCATATCTCGGATCGCGTGGCTGTGATGTATGTGGGCAAGCTGGTGGAGATGGCGGAGACGGAGGAATTGTTCATCCATCCCAAGCACCCTTATACGGAAGCCCTGATGTCCGCCGTGCCCAAGCCCGATCCGCGCCGAGAGACCAAACGCATCCTCCTGGGCGGCGAAGTGGCCAACCCGGCGAAGCCGCCCCCTGGTTGTTACTTTCATCCGAGGTGCCGCTACGTCCAGGAGAGGTGCAAAAGCGAGGGGCCTGTTCTGCGGGAGATCACTCCGGAGCACTTTGTGAGCTGTCACTTTGCGGAGGAGCTGCAACTGAGCGGGGTGGTTTAAAGAGATAAGACCCGAAGGGTTTCAGAAACCCTTCGGGTCTTGATTCATGGGCGCGATGCACCTTGCCGGGTGCAAAGCGAATCTCCCAATCCGCTTCTAGAAAGCTCGGGCGCTTCAGCGGCTTTCGATTTCTTGTCTCCGCATCTGGCGCGAAACGCAATTGGGTAACGAAGACACCGCTTCCGGGACGTCTCGCTTCCGAAAGCGGTGTCTGGTGAATGCCCCGGACTGGACTCGAACCAGCACGCCCTAGGGCACAGGCCCTCAACCTGCTGTGTATACCAATTCCACCACCGGGGCGTTGGTGCTTTTATTATAGGTCATTTCGTTTTCTTGTCAACTTGCAATTTGAAACATTTTCTCAAGTTCCGCCACGACGCTCTCGACCCTACGGCGGACAGCGTATCGTTCGCTCTCCGGAAGGACCGGCACCTGATGGTCGCAGAGCGTGCCGCCTTCGTAAGCCTTCGCATACGCCACTGGCAACTCATCTGGGAACTCCTGGCCCGACATGACTCCATAGGCCAGCGTCCACAGGCGTGGCACTACCGTCACATCATAGCCCCCGCCGCCCAGCGCGATCCAGCGAGGGGCCAGCTCCTTGATCGTCTTCACCACAGCGACATAACCTGCTGAACTGAGCAAAAGGTGCGCCAGGGGGTCCTTGAAATGTGTGTCCGTCCCCAATTGGCTGACCACGACATCGGGGGCGAAGCGCTTCACCAGGGGAATGACCACCCGTTGAAAGGCCCAGACGTAGCTTTCGTCATCCGTATCGGGCGGCAGGGGCACGTTGACCGCGTATCCCTTACCCTTGCCCGTGCCCGTTTCGTAGGTAAAGCCTGTGCCTGGGAAAAGGTAACGCCCCGATTCATGTAAGGAGATCGTCAACACCTGATCGGAATCGTAGAAGGCATTTTGCACTCTATCGCCGTGGTGGACATCAATGTCTATATAAGCCGCGCGTAGCCCCTGTCGGAGGAGCCAGTGGATGGCGATGGCCGGATCGTTAAAGACACAAAAGCCGAAGGCGTGATCGGGAGCGGCGTGGTGCAGGCCTCCGGCGTAATTGAACGCCACGTCAGCCTGTCCGGAGACGACTAACTCGGCGGCGATCAAGGCGCCGCCCACTTTCAGCGCCTCGGTTTCGTACATGCGCGGGAAAACCGGATTATCCCCTGGGCCGAGATTGTACCTCCAGGGATTCACCGTCACCTCACCGCGACTGAGTCGCTTGACGGCATCTACATAAGCGGGCGTGTGAAACGAAAGCAATTCCTCGTCCGTGGCCATCCTGGGCGAGATCAAGCGGGAGTTCTCAGCATCAAAAGCATGATAAGCGTGTAGCAGGTCATGGGTGCGCTTGAGGCGTTCAGGTTTCAGAGGATGAAATAGGCCATGTCCGGCCTGCCAAAAGCTTGGATCGCTGATAAAAACCGCTTTGGTCATGCCGGTTCCTTTCCCTCAGATGTGGGTATGACGATGATCTTGGTGGACAGGAGAATGGGCCGCTCAGGGCTGATCTGCTGCGCTCTGGGCATCACCAGGTCGAGCAGCCCGAGGTAGATCAGGTCGGCCAATGCGAAAGCTTGCTGCTGTGTCAGGGTGCATCCGCGCAGCTCTCCTCTCGGCCCAGGAGAATAGTGCGGCTGCCAATGGGTCAATTGCGTGCCTATAGCCACAGCCTGCTCCCTGGGGAGGGTATACGCTGGGACATAGATGTTGAACCAGGGCCGCACCAGGTCTGCTCCCCAGGCTGCGCAGAGGGAAAGCGGCATCTCGCTGAGGAGCGCCCAGAAGGGTCTGGGGAGGGTTATGCCGGACTGCAGTTCGCTCAGCACGAACTCGATCTCCACAGGACGCAAAGCTCCGATCACAAGATGGAACCCCTTGCCGCATTGTGGGCAGGCAGTGGCGACTTCTCCCAGGCGAATGTCCAAAGGCACATCGCACGCTGGACAACGCCAGGCCCCCACCGATCCGGTCTTTGGCTGCCTTGTTGTGACCATAGAAGGCTCCCTCTCCGATGCCTGGCCTCAGCGCGAGGGTCACGCGCTGACTTTCGGGCAGAAAAGCTGTCCCGAAGCCGAGGGCAAAAACAATACCGGCGCGCTCCAGGCGGCTTCCTCGCCCGCGATTTCCATCAGCAACCGTCGGCGCGCTTCCGCCAGGGCTACATCGGCGGCATTTAAGGGCGCCAAGGCTCGATAGAATTCCCAGATGAGCTTTTGCCTGGATTTCGCTGGCAATGGTCTCTGGAAGGCGATAGCGGCGCGCGACCCGAAGCGGTTCAACCGTCTGGCCAGCCCCAGGAACGCTTGAATCGAAGCCCCCGTTGCCCCCTCCGCAGGGCACAGGAGGGTCAACTTTGTCTCCTCATCATCAAGGAAGAACTCCTGTAACACCCGTACATTGGCCAAACGGCCACGGTACGTCTCATCTTCGATCAGGGCATACTCTGTATTGCGACGCACTACACCATGCCCCAGCAGATGAAACACGTGGGGGCGAAAACGGATCGTGGCTTGACGAATGACAGCGGGGACAGCGTGAGCCACTATCTCGAGCTTGAGGAGGTTGGCTTCCAGCAGAGGCCGGAGGCTTGTACGAAGGGTCTCTATCTCCTTCTCACTATTTGACACTGGCAAGCCGTATCTGCTTTCCGCGTCCTTGGGTGCTGCCACGGTGATGAGAACCCGCAGAGGCTGGTCTATGGGCCAGGGATGTGCGGCGTCCGCCTCCGACAGGCAACGGGCAAAGGGGGTCTCCGCAGAGGCAGCCAAGAATATATCCTCACGCTTGTCATGGAGATACTCCCAGGGCAAGGCTTCCAGTTCAGGCGCTTGGGCTATGCTCAGGCGGCAGCAAAGCCCGCGGCCGGTGGCTCTGGCCAGAGCTAAAGCCTGGCGGTAAATCTCCTCCCGCTCCGTTTCCAGGAGAGCTTGAAACAGAGCGTCACCCAGGGCCGTCATGTTTGTGCCTCTATTCTGTGCGTCGGGCGCAGGAGTTAAGAAACCCCGCATCTGCGGAGCATCTACTGGCAACCTTAAGATGCCCTGGCATTCGCCTAGCACTGAGGAGGTCACCTGCAGGCGGTAGCCATCCCCCTGCCGAGGGCCGGTTATCAGGAAGGAGAGCTTGTCATAGCGGCGCGATGTCCATCTGGGAAAGGCGCGAGAGTCATCGGGGAAATGGATCGCCTCTGCCGGAACCCATCCTCTACCCCACCAGGCAGGCATTTGCTGTGCAGCAGCCAAATCCGCCAGAACCGGCGTAGGCTGCTGGCTGTTCAACCAGATGCGGGAAAGATCGCCACGCAGTGGCATCGGCAAGCTCTGGGTCAGAGGCACAACCGCCGCTATCGCCCGCGCCACCTCATCGCGAGTGCGTTGCCAGTTGACCAAAGAAGCGGCCAGTTGCTGCCGACGAGCGCGCAGGGGCCTGAGAAAAGCGGCGAAATAGGTGTCGGGGCCTTCAGTCTCCAGTCGGTTCAGGAGCCACTCCAGGCTATCCAGATCGCTCTGTACGGCATTCTCCCGTCGCAAGCAAGTCGCCAGCCGCGCTTCGTAACTCGTGTAGAGTTCACTCCACTTTTCGAGATCGTTCTGCAGATCTCCGCCGCGGATCGCTTCGCGCAGGCGCGTGGCTTGCTCCTCCAGCCAGGTCGAAATCCCCTCGCACCAGCTTAGCTCGTGGTCTAGCTTCTGGCGGTGGAATTCCCACCTGGCCGCCCAGTGATCGAGGAAAGAACCTATCGCCTGTTCAGCGCCCTCCCTGCTATAAAGAAAGACGCTGGTGTCCGCGCGCGTGCTCCCCCTGTAGACGCGGGACTGCTCCAGCCCGCAGGTCTGTAGTTCGCCGATCCCTTGTCCAGGGGGCATTTGTTGGCGGAGGATTTGCGCGGCCAGGGCGTGCCCCTCTTCCAGGTTAGCCATGCCGGCCAGGAAAAACGACTGGCCCAGAAGCTGCT
>CAYPON010000087.1:0-11973 GCA_964412315.1 uncultured Anaerolineae bacterium
GTATAGAGCTGGCGCAATTGATCCAGCGACAAAGCTTTGGCCGGATTCCGCGCATTAACGGCAATCACAATCCCATCCAGGCCGATGGGAGTAGCCGAGAGACCTTCCAGGCCGTCCCCCATGGGGAGATCGCGGGCCACCAAACCGATGTCGGCCTGGCCTGAGCGCACAGCCTGCACCCCATCGCGCAGCATCTCAGTCTCCAAGTGGATTCTAACCTGGGGATAACGTTCGGCATAGGCCGCGATCAGAGCCTTGGCCACAGGATACAGCGAAGTCGCGCCGGCCATGCGCAGCTCGGCAGGTTCAGGAGTTGGCGGTGGCGCTGGCCCAGCACAGGCCACTGCTGCGGCAAGCAGCAGAGGAACCATTATGCGACGAAGCTGTCTACGAATCAGCCGTTTTGCCATGATAGATGAAAACGCCAAGTCGCAAAGACGCCAAGCCGGGATGAATCCTTTTGTTTCCGGGCGCACCGTTAACCACCGCGCAAGAGCAGGAGCAATAGAATGGACAACCCGGCTGCCCAGCAGTAGACAACAAAAGCGTAGAGCCGTCCCCGTTGGAGAAAAGAGAGCAGAAGTTTGATGCACAGATAGCCGCTAATGGCCGCAGCCGTAAAGCCAACGAGCAGGTTTGAGGCTGAAAGAGAAGCATTTTCCGCCTTGAGGAAATCCAGAAGCTTGAAAATGCCGCTTCCCAGGATGATGGGGATGGAGAGGAGAAAGGAAAACCGAGCAGCCGCGTCGCGCTTGAAGCCCAGAGCCAGGCCAGCGCCGATGGTCACCCCGGAGCGGGAAATGCCGGGCAGGATGGCCATGACCTGCGCCAGGCCGATGCAGAGCGCGCGCGTCCAGGTCATCGCCTCCAGCCCATGTTCTCGCCGCCCTAACCTCTCGCTGAGGGCCAGAATCATGCCCGTGATGAGCAGGAAAACTGCCACCCAGAGTGGAGAGCCGAAGAAGGCGGCGAAAAAGTCCTCGAACAAGTAGCCGAGCAAAGCGGCAGGAATCGTCCCGACCAAGATGCCCCAGGCGATCCTGGCCTCCGACGAGTGCAGACGCCGGCGCCGCCCGCTCTCCCACCAAGCGACGAGGAGTTTGAGGCAATCGCGCCAGAAGAAGGCCAAAACGGCAGCGAGGGTGCCGAGATGCAGGGTAGTATCGAAAACCAACTCCGGCTGTGGCCAGCGCAGCAGCCAGGGAACCAGCACCAGATGCCCGGAGCTACTGATCGGCGCGAACTCGGTCGCGCCCTGCACAATGCCCAAGAACAAAGCGTACAACGGATTTATATCCTATCTCCACATGCACACTTGGCAGGTTTCCCCAAACCTGCCAGGTCTATGATTAGCTGGCGGCCGGCCGCTGACAGCACCTTGCTGCTAGAGCCTCCGCGCTC
This sequence comes from uncultured Anaerolineae bacterium, assembly GCA_964412315.1. GTDB lineage: Bacteria > Chloroflexota > Anaerolineae > JAAYEA01 > JAAYEA01 > CAYPON01. Next base: position 1,402 of record CAYPON010000087.1, read on the forward strand.
GCAAGCTCTGCTCCAATAGCTCGATGTCTTCTCGGATCATGTCTGGCTTGTCCTTGGTGAAAAAGCCAACGCACACCGCGTCGCCCGCTCGCATCGTCTTCGCCACAAACTGGAACGCGCTGCGTGGATCATGGCGCCCGGCGGCCAATACTTTATAGTGGATCACCGGGCACTCTAGCTTTTGGATCGTCTCCGCCATCGCCTGACGATCCTCTTCCCGGAATCGCTCGTTCGAGCGGGGATCGTAGCGGGGATTCTGGTCGCGCCTCGCTGGATCATAATAGGAACACATATAAAAATCGCAGTTCAGATATTCCTCGGCCCAGGCGAAGGAGGCAGGCTGGTGGCTGGCGATCCCAGCCGGCAGACCTGCATCTTTGATCGCCTGCACGGCCTCCTGCAAGAGATGCCCTTGGCCTTGTGCCAAGAGGTACATGGTGACGCCGCCATGTATAAAGCAGGCCACGGGACTAGCCGCGAGTGCCCACTTGACCCCCTCTAGAGCAGTTGACGCCTCTGATGCGGTCTGGGCGATCCATTGGATTTTGCCACCTGCGGCCCGATACTCGTGGAGCAGACCAATAATGTGTTGGTCACCGCGGGCGATGCAGGTGTTGATGCCCAGCGACTCGGCCTCCCGCCAGGTCGCCTTGATGCGCTCTGGGGTATAGTATTCGCGCATCTCCCTATCCCGTTGCGGGCCTTGATGGGAAAAGCCGCTGAAAGGGTTTCCGCCGATGATGAGTTGGCTGACGGAAAGGCTGCCAAGTTTGACTGTCTTCAATGCCATATTGTCGTCTCCTGATGCCAGCGTTCGCTGTCGTCAAGACCCGACAGGCTTCAGAAACCTGTCGGGTCTGCAATATTATACCATCTATTAGAATTGACGCAATATTGACGTATGCCTAGTGCATTTTGCAAGCAACTGATATATAATTAAAGTCCGAGCAGGGTTCGGATTATTGCGAGTCGTGTAAGGGGGGAACACGATGCAGAAGAGACCCCTTTTCTGTGTTTGTCCTGTCGGAGCAAGGTTTCGCTTCCGCCTGCGCATTTCTAGGCGTTGCCCGCGATCCTTATCTTCCAAGTTGGCTGTTCCCGGTTGGAAGTTACCGATTAAACAGCGCGGTTTTCTCCTTTTATACCCCCCAGTAGCACTTCATCCAGTCCACTATCACGCTAGATTAAACCACTAAGTCCGCATACTCGTCGAAAGACTGGCACAACAGAAATCCTATGTGCAGTCATTCGGCGAGTTTAACATCTGGCAAACAGATCAATAGTTTCGCAGATTTCATAAAGGGGGAACTGTCAAGGGATTTGGCGAACGGACAAGGGAATAAAGTTATGTGATCCATTTGATAAGAAATATATATGAATAGTTGCAATTGCAACGATGATTCCATAACGAATGGCATATAGCAGAATAAGCTGCGTTCTTAATCGGGTTGGACAAGAACCGCGACCCGGTGTATAATTGTGGGTGAAAATGGCAAGAAGTGGGGGAAAGGACATGCCAGGTGGGGAGAGATTCCCCCAAACCCCTCTTCTTTACCCACAAAGTGGGGCGGATTAGAACAAATGTTCTTAGGCGAGTTCAACCACACCATTGATGGCAAAGGGCGTCTCACACTCCCGGCCAAGTTCCGCGCCGAGTTGTCCCCCGGCGTGGTGGTAACGCGCGGCATCGAACGCTGCCTGTTCATCTATACCAAGAATGAATGGGAGAGATTCGCCAGCCAGGTCACCGGGCCATCTGTCGCGGATGAAGACGTGCGGGATTTCGGGCGTTACATGTTCTCGGGCGCCAATGCCTGCGAACCCGATAGACAGGGACGAATCCTGCTACCCGGCTATCTCCGCGAGTATGCCAATCTGAATAGCGACGTGGTCATCATAGGCGTCGGCACGCGACTCGAAGTCTGGAATCCCGCCGCCTGGCGCGAAAGGCTCAGCGACCTGGAGGCGAATGCCCCCAAAACGGCGGGTCGGTTGGCCAGGCGGGGCATATTGTAACGGGCTTTGCCTGCCTTATTATAACAACACAAGATATCGCTGTCAAATCATAGCAAACCAGAGGACACTCTAAACCAGGAAGCGAATACCACGAGGGCACCAGGCACCAAGATTCGTCCTTTCTCTTTGTGTCTTCGTGGTGATTTTTTCCAATCAGGGGTAGCCATGCATGTGCCAGTTCTGTACGACCAAATTATGGCCTACCTTCGGCCACGCGCCGGGGAGCGATATGTGGACGCGACGGTGGGTGGCGCCGGCCATGCGCGAGGTATCCTGGAGCTTTCAACGCCGTCGGGGCGGCTTCTCGGCCTGGACGTGGATCCAGAGGCAATCAGCCGAGCTACCCAGGTATTAGCTCCCTACGGCGACCGTGTCATCTTGGTTCAGGCGAATTTCGCCCGCCTGCAAGAAGTGGTCCGGCAGTATGCTTTCGCTCCTGTGATGGGAGTGTTGCTCGATTTGGGCCTGTCCTCGTGGCAGCTCGAAGGAGAGCGGGGGTTCTCCTTCCAAAGGGATGGCTCGTTGGACATGCGTTTCGATCCAGAGCAACCGTTGACCGCCTATGACTTGGTCAACGAGCTGCCGCCCAAAGAGTTGGCGGGTCTGCTCTGGCACTACGGGGAGGAAAGGCGGGCGCGCCGCATCGCTGAGAATATCGTGGCCCACCGGCCAGTGAACAGCATAGCGCAGCTTGCCCAACTGGTGCGCGAGGTGGCAGGCTCAGGGGGGAGAATAGATCCAGCTACCAGGACTTTCATGGCGCTGCGCATCGGGGTCAACAGAGAGCTGGATTCTTTGCGCGAGGTCCTGCCGCAGGCGCGAGATATCCTGGCTGCCGGTGGACGACTGGTGGTCATCGCTTTTCATTCACTGGAGGATCGTCTGGTGAAGCAATTCCTGCATACCGAAAGCAGGGATTGCATCTGTCCGCCGGAAATCCCGGCCTGTGTGTGCGGACACAAGGCCACACTCAAGGTTTTGACGAAAAAAGCGGTGCGCCCCACAGAAGAGGAAGTGAAACGCAATCCGCGGAGCCGCAGTGCTCGGCTTCGCGTCGCAGAAAGGCTCTAGGGAGGCAAGCCATGATCACCGATGCCCAACTATCAACCAGAATATCGAAAAGTGCCCTTTCGTGGAAAAGCTTTCTGCTTCGCGGGCGGGTTCTACTGGAATTTGCCCTGGCTTGCATCGTGGTAACTCTTTTGGGGCTTCTATACCTGAATCAGAGCAGTCAGGCATCCAACCTCGTGTACGAGATACAGGATCTGAATGCTAGGCGACGTCTCCTGCGCCGCGAAATTGCCGAGCTAAGATATGAGATTGCAGTCGCCGAGTCCCTCTCCCGCGTGGCAGAGAAGGCTATGCGTCTTGGCCTGGCCGAAACATCGCAGGTCCAGCGTCTGGCAGTGAGTTACCCTGAGAGTGACCGCCCGGAAAAGGATCTCCAGACTAGGCAGCGGAGCTTCCCCGTCACCGCCTATCTTTCCGCAGATGCTTTGGGGGCTTGGGAGAGGATGGTGCGTCAGTTTATCGAGTGGATCAAAGGCCCACGTGCTGGGCCTTGATCAGGCTTGAGAGGTTTCCCAACCCTGTCACAGTAGATCACATTTTGTCGTAGAATAGCCCCTTGTGCGTTCCTGGCGGGCACAAGGCCCTATGCTACCTCCAATTCCGTGATCTACTGCGTCAGCTCTTTGCCAGGGAGGAGCTTATGATAGACACGGCGTCGTATGCAGAAAAGCAAGGAACCTTGCGGATCATTGCCGTGGCATTGATCCTGTTCTCTGCGTTGCTCGCGCTAATAGGCCGCTTCTTCTACTGGCAGATACTGTGCCCGGATAGCACGATGGACGACGATATCTGGCATCCGCGCACTCTGGAAATCCTGCCAAGACGAGGCGATATCCTGGATTGCACGGGACATCCGCTGGCCCTAGAAATCCCCTATTACCATATCTGCTGCGCTCCAAAGAGCATCAAGCCCGAGAAATGGCCAGAGATCGCTGAGCGACTGGCGGCCCTGGTAGGTGAGCCGAGGGATGCGATCTTGAACACGCTACGTGAAAACTCGGACAAGTATTACGCCCGCCTTGCCTGGTACGTCCCTGCGGCGAAAGCCAGGGTGGTGAAGACATGGAACCTCGGCCTCTATCCCGAAGCCACGCCTGGCCGAGGGTATCCGGAGGGCGATGTAGCTGGGCACATATTGGGATTCGTGAACGTGGCAGGCAAAGGCTCTTGCGGTGTCGAAGGCTTCTATAACGAAAAGCTCGCCGGAGAAAAGGGGCTGGAGCGATTATACGATGGCCCACGGGGGAGCGTATCCGTCGAGTACCGTCCTGCCAAAGATGGGGCAGACCTGGTGCTGACGGTCAACAGGACGATGCAATATGAGGTTGAAAAAGCGCTGCGTGAGGTCATCCAAAAGGAACGCGCGGAGAGCGGCACGATCATCGTCCTGGAGCCGAAGACGGGTGCGATACTGGCTATGGCTAGTTTCCCATCGTATGACCCCAACAATTATGCGGAGACGCCCCAGAAACTGTTTGCCAATCCAGCGATCAGTAAACAGTACGAGCCTGGCTCTGTCATGAAGATCGTCACATTGGCAGCGGGCCTCGACTCGGGGATCATCACGCAGGATAGCACCTATATTGATAACGGTTATATCCTCGTCGGCGGGCGACCAATCAGGAACTCTGACGGCAATGCCTATGGGCGCGCAACCATGACACAAATCCTGGCGCACTCGCTGAATGTCGGCGCGGCGACGATCAGCATGGAATTACGGGCCGATCGCTTCTATCGCTATCTACGCAGTTTTGGTTTTGGCGAGCTAAGCGGAGTAGATCTTGCCGGAGAGGTGGCAGGAACGGTGCATATTCCGGGCGGCCCTGACTGGTCGGAGGCTGATCTGGGCACCAACGCCTTCGGACAGGGGATCGCCGTTACCCCTCTACAAATGGTCACGGCCGTCGCTGCTGTCGCCAACGGCGGCGTGCTGATGAAGCCTTACATTGTGAAAGAGGTCCGGCAGAGCAACCGGGTGCAGGTCATTGAACCCAAAGCGGTCAGAAGGGTTATTTCGAGCAAAGCCGCTCGGGACCTGACGGAGATGATGGTGGAAGCGGTAGAGACTGGGGCCAAAGCGATCACGGTGGAAGGCTATCTTATTGCCGGGAAAACGGGGACAGCGGAAATCCCCATCCCCGGCGGCTACGATCCCCGCCCCACTGCCGTCGTTGCCTCCTTTGTGGGCTTTGCGCCCGCAGAAGATCCCAGATTCGTCATCCTGGTCAACGTGGAGCATCCGCAAGTGGAACGTTGGGGCGGCACCGTCGCGGGGCCGGTCTTTCGCGCCCTGGCCAAAAGGTTTTTCACTTTGTTGGATATCCCACCTAACCAGGCAGTGCTGGCGCAACGTCAATGAGACAAGTGATCATACGAATATCATTCTGAGCGAGCGAAGAATCTCCCCTCGCTCAGGGTGACAATGTGGGGACCTAAGGAAGGTATCCTCGGCCATGATCAAGCTGGCAGACATCGGCGAGGCTATCACAGGGCAGAGGCCCGGCCCGGCGATAGCCGAAACTGTGCGATTCAGCGATGTCGTGGTTGATTCCAGGCTCGTGTCTGCGGGAAGCCTCTTTGTGGCTTTGCCGGGCGAGCACCGCGACGGGCATGAGTATGTGCGCGATGCTTTCGCGCGAGGTGCGAAAGGAGCCATCGTCAAGCCCTTGATCCAGCAGAACCCGCCGCAGGCGATCATCTGGCAGCCGGGGAACGGCCTCCCTGATGAACTCCCTGCCGATAGGCCGATCTGCATCGTGGTCGAGGATACGCTGAAGGCGTTGCAAAAGATAGCAGCCTATTGGCGGCGGCGATTCCCCGCTTGTCAGGTGATCGGCGTCACCGGCAGCGTCGGCAAGACCACGACTAAGGAGCTGGTGGCCTCCGTCGTGGGAAAGCGCTTCCGCACGTTAAAGAGTCCGGGCAACTATAACAACGAGATCGGGCTCCCGCTCACCCTGTTGCGGCTGGACGAAAGCTGTGAGCGGGCTGTGTTGGAGATGAGTATGTACGCTCTGGGTGAGATCGCCTTGCTGGCTGAGATCGCCCAGCCTCGTATCGGCGTGGTGACTAACGTCCAGCCGATTCATCTGGAGCGACTGGGGAGCCTGGAACGCATCGCCCAGGCCAAGGCAGAGCTGGTGGAGGCTTTGCCCGCCGATGGTGCAGCGGTGCTCAACGGCGACGACCCGTATGTGCGCGCCATGGCCGCCTCCACGCGGGCCAGCCGGGTATTGTACTATGGCCTGCGACCCGATAACGAGCTACGGGCCGACCAGATCGCAAGCCGAGGGCTGGAGGGGATCTCCCTTTGCTTCTATTGGCAGGGGCGGCAGTTGCCTGTGGAGCTGCCCCTCCTTGGCGCGCACAGTGCGTGGACGGCCCTCGCCGCTGTCGGCGTGGGCCTGGCGGAGGGGATGTCATGGGACGAGATCGTCGCGGGCCTCAAGGAGCCGGCCAAGCCGCTGCGCCTGGCAGTGCTCTCTGGCATCCGTCAAACGACGATCCTGGATGACAGCTATAACGCGGGGCCCTCTTCGACGATTGCTGCCCTGGACTTCCTGGCCACCCTGGAAGGGCGACCAATCGCCGTGTTGGGCGATATGTTGGAACTGGGAGCCGCCGAGGAGGAGGGACATCGCCAGGTGGGGCGCAAGGCCGCCGAGGTTGTGCAACGGCTGATCGCGCTTGGCCCGCGGGCGCGCCTGATCGCTGAGGAAGCGAGAGCCAATGGCATGTCGGCTGCGGCGATATACCTTGCGGAGAACAACCGGGCCGCCATCGCCTGCTTGCAGGAATGGTTGGCGCCGGGAGATTTCGTCCTCATTAAAGGCTCGCGCGGCATGAAGATGGAGGAAATCGTGGCCGCTATCGTAAAGGAGGGGACGTGAGCTACGCTCTGTTATGGGGTATTCTGACTTTCCTGGCTGTCGTCCCGTGGGGAGGGCTGCTGATTCGCTTCCTGTCCGCTCATGGCATGGGCAAGCGCATCCGCGTGGATGTCCCTGGCTCCCACCAGGCCAAGATGGGAACGCCGACGATGGGGGGATTGCTCTTCCTGATCCCGGTAGCCCTCGTGGCTATCGTCTTGCATCTGCTGCAGCGCGAGTCGTTGCTTCCCCTCGTGGGCACGATCATTGTCTACGGTGTGCTGGGCGCGATAGATGACCTGGGGGGGCTGACACGAGACAGCAACGCGCCGCTGGCCGCGCAGATCGGCATCCTGGGCCGTCATATGTTCCTTCTGCAACTGGGCGTTGCCTTCGGCATCGCTGCCCTGCTCTACTGGGGACTTGATGTGCACGATGTGATCATCCCGACAACGGCAAAGGTGCTCAATCTCGGCCTCTGGTATCTGCCGGTCGCGGCTTTCATCATCGTGAGCATGGTCAACGGCGTGAACCTGACCGATGGCCTGGATGGATTGGCGGGAGGCACCTCCCTCATCGCCTTTGTCTCCTACAGCATCATCGCCCATGGCCAGGGCCAGGATTACCTGGCTGCTTTTTGCTTTGTCATAGCGGGTGCGCTGCTGGCTTTCCTCTGGTACAATGTGCACCCTGCCGCGGTCTTTATGGGAGGGATCGGCTCGCTGACATTGGGCGCTACTCTGGCTGTGGTGAGCCTGCTCACCATGCAATGGTTGCTCCTCCCGGTCATCGGCCTGGTCTTTGTAGCCGTGGCCCTGTCAGTGGTTTTGCAGGTAAGCTACTTCAAGTACACGCGCCGCCGTTACGGCGAGGGCCGTCGCATTTTCAAGATGGCCCCTTTGCATCATCACTTTGAAAAGTCCGGTTGGGCCGAAGTTCAGATAACGCAACGGTTTTGGATTGTTGGCGCTGTGGCGGGCATGGTGGGCATCGCCCTCGCCCTTTGGTAGCCTTGAGGAGACTCGATGGACGGACGCTCGCTGCTCTCAGTTTTCGCCGGAAAAAGAATAACCATCATCGGCCTGGCGCGGGAAGGGGTCGCCCTGGCCCGCTTCCTGGTCGAGGCCGGCGCGCAGGTGACCGTTAGCGACTTGAAGGGCCGTGACCAGTTGCAGGAGAGCATCGCCAAACTGGAAGGCCTCCCGCTGCGTTACGTCCTGGGAGGGCACCCTCTGGAACTGCTGGAAACGGATCTCCTCTTTCTCAGTCCTGGCGTGCCGCTGGATGCGCCGCTTGTGCAGGCGGCACAGCAATGTCGAGTGCCGATCAGCACGGAAACACGGCTTTTCCTGGAGCTTTGCCCGGCGCCGGTGATCGGCATCACCGGCTCCAGCGGCAAGACGACCACTGTGACACTGGTCGGGGAAATGTGTCGGGCGGAGGGGCGGCCTACCTTCGTTGGGGGGAACATCGGCCAGCCGCTGATCGGGCGGCTAGGCGAAATCCGTCCTGACGATCGGGTGGTGATGGAACTGTCGAGCTTTCAGTTGGATCACTTTGCACCCTGGCAGCCGGGGACGAAGGGAGCCGACCTGTTTCCTTTCCTCTGCCGGGGAAAAAGCCCGCACATCGCCGCCATTTTGAATATCACGCCTAATCACCTGGATCGCCACGCCACCATGGAAGAATACATCGCTGCCAAGAAGCAGATCATGCTCCATCAGGGGGCGCAGGATTACGTCATCCTCGGCCAGGATGATCCCATGGCAAGCAGTTTGCGACCATACGCTGTGGGGAAGCTTTTGACCTTCAGCCTGCGGAAGCCGGTATCCCAGGGTACGTTCCTGGCGAAGGGGATGGTCACGGTGCGGTTGGATGGCCTCGAGATGCCGATCTGCTCCACGCAGGAGATCAGGCTGCGCGGCCGGCACAACGTGGCGAACATCCTGGCCGCCTGTGCCATCACCGCGGCGGCGGGAGTTCCCGTCACCAGCATGGTCTCCGTCGCCACGCGATTCAGCGGCGTGGAGCACCGTCTGGAATATGTGCGCGAGTTGCGCGGCGCTCGCTATTACAACGACTCCATTGCCACATCGCCGGAGCGGGCCATCGCTGCCTTGCAAGCCTTCGATGATCCGATCGTGCTCCTGGCTGGGGGGCGGGATAAACACCTCCCCTGGGATCGCTGGGCGGAACTGGTGGCGCGGAAGGCGAGGCATGTCATTCTCTTCGGTGAGGCGGCATCGCTCATCGAGCGTGCCATTCGCCAGGGCTGGACTGAGGCGGGGGCTTCTTATCCCCAGGTTGATCGCTGCGAGACGATGGAGGAGGCGGTGCACAAAGCGGCCGCACTCGCCCAGCCAGGAGATGTTGTCCTTCTCTCCCCGGGAGGAACGAGTTTCGATGCTTTCCGAGACTATGCGGAACGAGGGGCCAGGTTCAAGGAACTGGTCAAGGCGTTGGTGTAGGGGGAACCATGAAGAGGACAGTGAGAGTGGGCCTATCGCATGGAGCAGACTATTGGCTCCTGTCCATCGTGATCGTGCTGCTTATCGTGGGCTTGATGATGATCCTAAGCTCTTCCTCGGCCTTGAGCTATCAGATGAAAGGTCGCTCGACTTTTTTCCTGGAGCGCCAAATCCTCTGGCTGCTCTTGGGAACGGGGGCGCTCTATATCTTTAGCCGCGTGGACTATCACTTTTGGCAGGTCTGGCCCATTCCCGTAGTTGTCATCCTGCTGACCTTGCTGGGTCTGGGAGTGCTTCTGGTGCTGAACCGAGGCACAGGAGGAACAGGGCGCTGGTTCTTCCAAAGGCTGCTCGGCGCTGTGGGATCCTCCGGCCAGCCCAGTGAAGTCGCCAAAGTGTCGGTCATCATCTATGTGGCCGTGTGGTTGGCCTCCAAGGGGGATAAGGTGCGCCAAATCACCTATGGCCTGCTGCCTTTTGGCTTCTTGCTGGGGACAATAACCGTTCTCATTTTCTTGCAGCCCAACTTGAGCACCTGCCTGCTGATCGGTGCTACGGCGCTTACCATGTTTTACATGGCAGGGGCGACCGTTTCACAACTGTTGATTCTCGTCGCCATAGCCGGAGCTTTGGTGGGGTGTGGGATCATCACGCCCACCCAGTATCAACTGGATCGCATCGGCGTTTACAAGAGCGACCCCTTTTCGGACCCATTGGGGCCTGGTTTACAGCCTTACCATTCACTCATGGCCTTGATTTCCAGCAATACCACAGGGGTTGGCTTGGGCAACAGCCGGGAGAAACTGCTCTTTGGGGAGGTTGCGCACACAGATTTGATCCTGGCGGTGGTTGGCGAGGAAGTGGGCTTCATCGGCATCTTGTTCATTATGGCCCTGTTTGTGGCTTTCGCCTACCGGGGCATTCGCATCGCCCTGCTATCCCCCGACAGCCTGGGGAGCATTCTGGCCATCGGCGTCACTTCCTGGATTATCTTTCAGGCTGCGATCCATGCCGCCGTTGTGACGAAAAGCATACCTTTCACAGGCATCCCTTTGCCTTTCATCAGCTATGGGGGGTCGGCGTTGATCGCCGAGATGGCTGGCGTGGGCTTGCTGTTGAGCATTTCCAGGAGCGCAACGAAAGAGAGC
>CAYPON010000088.1:0-11970 GCA_964412315.1 uncultured Anaerolineae bacterium
GCGTGTTGGTCGGTGGTACCGGCGTGTTGGTCGGTGGTACCGGCGTGTTGGTCGGTGGTACCGGCGTGTTGGTCGGCGGCGGTGGCGGTGTGCGCGTGGGAGTGTAGGTCGGGATGGTTTGGCGAGGCGGATATCCGCTAGGCGCGGCCCAGGAAAAGTTGGCAAAAAGGAATAATGCGCTCAGAAAAAACACCAGACCAAAGAGCACTAATCTCCGTTTGCTCTCCGGCAAGTTTTGGGGATTCCAATTGAGATGACGCCGAAGCATAGGCAAGCCCTCCTCCTTCATTTTTCCCTTTTAGGGCTGGAAGGATATGTGTATCCGCTGGTCTGTTCGCAGGTCCATACGAAATCTGACCAGACCACCTTGTATCTGGGCCGACTCTGGCTTTGTGCTTTTCACTTTTGCGCCATCGGGCAGGCGTACATCAACATACAGCGGCACCGCTTGCGTTCCCGCCTGTTTTTGCACCAGCAGATTATATGTCCAGATACCATTATCCTGCAAATGGAGGGTGGGGAGCTGGTACTCAAGGGAGAACTTGTACTCCTCTCTCGGCGCGATAACGAAGGAAGTGGCAAAAATGGTATGGCCGGTGCCTTCGTCCGTGATCTCCATCTCTTCCACACTCACCTTCTGCAAGAGGGTAGCGCCCGCGGGCACGTAAACGCGCACATAGTCCCAATAGCATCTTTGCATCATAAGCTCGTAAGAGGGATCGTAACTCATGTCTTTGACGCATTTCTTGATTTCCCGCATACTCAAATTCTTGTAGGAGAGCGTCAAACGCCCGCGGGCCGTGCCATCACGGTTGATATTGACCTGGTAGGAAGTACGCTGCTCGATGTTCGGATTAACCTTAGTGTAGCCCACATTCGTGTCCACCACGGCGAGGTAATCGTGAGGCGGGCGGAGCATCGCGCCATCCCAATTCAGATCCCTCAAAACCTGCTGCACTTGCGGTTCGTGAAGGTAAATCAGGGCGTGTTTCTCATCCAGTATTTGCTTGATAGTGCGGAGCAAACCCGTGATATCCAGCGAGCCAGGATCGGATAGCACCCGCTCCTTGAGGGCATTGACCACCTCGGGCATAAAGTCCTTGCGACGGTCGAACCATTCCTGCTTGCGCTTTTCCCAGGGGATGGCTTCCCATTCCTTCCAGGACATGCCTTCTGGTAGAGTGGGTGCCCAGTAGCTTTGTATCTTTTGCAGGACGTTGGAGCCGTCTATTGTTTCGCCGGAGTTGAGCGTCAGAGGCCCCACGGCGCTAACCAGCATCTGCAAAGCAGTGAGGTCGGCGGCGATCACCCCATCTATCTCTACCTCCTGGTCAATGCGATATATCATTTCGGCGGCTTGGGCCGAGGAAGGGAAGTGCGGGAACCAGTTGGTGTCTTTAGTCAGCCAGAGGTCAATGCCCATGTGTTTTAACATGCCGGGAGGGGAATCAGGGTGATCCTTGCTCAGATCGTCCACGGCATAGCTATCTTTGAAAGACAACTGGGCGATTTTCCCCTTCTCCAATACGAGCAGGCCGATGCCGCTGATGAAGCCGCCTGTGGCCCGCAGTTCGTCGCTATTCTGCGCCAGGATGAGATATTTGCGAGGCCTGGATGATCCCAGAAACCCAGGAGCAAAGAGAGGAGCGGTCATAGCGGGGCGTAACAGGGGAAGATATTTGTCCAGCTCGGCCAATCGAGTGGCTACGAGGGGATGCAGGTCTTCCATTACGAATTGTGCTCGCGCCACCAAAGCCCTTTCGCTGGCCTCTTGAGCGCGAAGCCAGCTTGCCTGCCCAGCGATCAGGCCCTGCAGGAGTTGCGCTCCCATTTCGTCCATGGACTTGGGAGGGCCAGGTTTCAGAACAAGCTCCAGGATAGGCTGTACTCCTTTACAGGCCGCCTCGCCGGCAGTGGAAAGCTCAAGGCCCATCTGTAGCAGATAAGGGATAGCGCGTAAAGTAGGCCCGATGGAAGGGACCCATCCCAGGCGGGAAAGCAAAACCAGGTCGCCACCGACTTCCTTTTGCAAGGCACGCAAATCGGCATTGAGGCCGAGAAGCTCTGTGCGGATGGGCGCCAGGCCCTTATCGCGCAGGAGAGCTATGGGATCGCCATTCGCTATGGCTTGGAGCCGCTCCAAGCGATTCATCGCCGATATAAGCTCCCTGCGAGCGCGCTCCACTTTGACCAGCAGATAGGCGCTCAGAACCAGCGCGATCAGCAGGAACGTGCCAGAGAGCAGCAGCCATGTTCTGTTCGCGGTTTTCATCTTCTGGGTTCGCTGTTCACAGAAGGGAACAATTTCAAAACCAGCGGTAAGTTGACCTTGAGCCTGTATAAACTGCGGGCGTAGGCTCTGAATGCCCCCCCAAAGATCGTTAGGGTGTTCGGCTGGTTGTGCACGAAGAGTGACCCATTGAACCCTCTCCCTGTCCCTGGGTCGTAAGGTGGCTCGTTCAGGCTGTACCAGAGCCATCTCTGGATAAGGCGATAGTCATCGCTGGGGCAGCCGATCTCGGGGTCTGTGGCGTTCAATAGAAAGTCAAAGGTGCCCTGCATAAAGTCAATGACCAACTGATCCCCTGCTGGCTTGTTATCCTGCACGAGCATTTCCGAGGGGAGTAGCACCCCATACTCGGAAATGATGGCGGGTTTATCCCGCAAGCCGTGGTTTTTCATCCAAACACGGAGATCGCGGACGTGCTTCTTGAACAAATCCAGGCTGGCGTTTTCGGGAATCGTGATCGTAATGCCCACGGTCTCGGTAAGACCAGCAGGTATCCCTGCCCCCCATCCTCCTAGCTCTTCGTTCAGGATCTGGTTATGGATGTTCCAGACGTCCACAGGCATCGTGTTGGTGTACAGTTCCTGGTACTTGATCAGCACTTGATCCAGCCACTTGAGCCGCAACCTTGACGGCTGTACGACCCCTCCGATGGCTACCTTAGCGGTTGGGTCGCGGCGTTTGATGAACCAGTAAGCATCGTGGTAGATTTCGGCGTACCTTGTGGGCGTGATATTGGCTTGATAGGGACATTCCGGTTCGTTGCCTATTATCCAGAGCGACCCAGGATTGTTCCGGATCACCCGCTCCCATTGTCTTGCATCAGGCGGATAATAGCCTCTCCGCACCCAGATGAGTTGAGCGTATTCCATCCCATGTGGGCGCGGAGGATTGACATTCATCCACCAATTGGAATACCAGCCGAAGGGAAACACATTACGGATTCTAAGCAGGTCGAGGTTATAATCTGTGATAGTATATCCCCATTCCTCCGTGACACCGATGCCAAAACGGGCAATTCGAGGATCGGATGAGGCGCTGCCGGGGGCGGACAGTGTGCTGCCAGCAAATGGCAAACCTATGAGGAGAGCCAATGTTAACGCAACCCATATTCCTTTACCGATTCTGAGCATGTTCTTCCCTCCCATAGATTGCTCCCCAAAGAGCCGACGATGGACTATTGGCCCGGGGAGCACAAGTCACTACGAACCAGTGCGCGGCATGCTTTTCAAGGCGAAGCACGATCTGCGAAAGATATAGTCAAGGTCCGGTTTGCTAGCACTGGTACGCTGAAGTTGTTAAGCTCCGACGTATACCCCGGTGGATCTTGCTCGCGGATATAATAGTTGCCTGGCGGCAGGTCAGTGAAGCAGAACGGCTGGCTCACTCCGTTGGTCGTATACACCCCTATGATATTGAACTCGGTGTCCGTGACGATGATACGCGCTCCACCCAAAACCTCCTCGCCTTCTGGCTGGTATTGCCAATCGTCGTTCCGGTCGTGGAAAACCCGCACGCACAACTGGCCTGTGGAAGGGGTTGGGGTTCGCGTGCTTGTACGGGTGACGGTGGGCTGCAACGTATTCGTCGGGGTCGCTGTCGCCGTTGCCGTTGGCGAGGGTGTCGGCGTGTCTGTGGATGTCGGCGTATCTGTGGATATCGGGGTGCCAGTAGAGGTTGGAGTGCCGGTGCAGGTAGGCGCGCCTGTGGGCTGGGGAGAGCCTGTCGGCGTGTGGGTGGCAGTGCCTGTCGAGGTCGGTGTCGTCGTCCAGGTGGCAGTGCCTGTCACAGTTGGCGTCATCGTGCGGGTCGGTGTGGACGTGGGTGTGGCGGTGGGCACTTCCCGCTCATAGATAACAGTCTGCAAGTAAAGCCGACCCCAGCGGCCGGCGGCGTCCCGCAGTCGAACATAGATCGTTTTAGACCCCTCTGAAGGTGTCCCACCATACTCGGCGCGGGTGATGTCCCACGGTATGGTCACCCGGTTTCCGGGAGGCATATTGATGATCTGCGTTGCTGTGAGCCACAAGGGGGGCGCATCTGGCGATGGCACCGGTTCATTAGGCGTAAGTTTAGACTGGCGGATGTATAGCGAGGTCGGGTGTTGCGAAATGGCGACTTGCTGGACTGCGGTTCCCTCTTTGGCCCAAACGCTTAACGTGACGACGGGCTGGTGGGTGATGTCCGTTCCCGTGTCCGTCGTCACCGTGATGGCGGCGGTGGGTGGCTGGTCTAGACTGTGCATATAGTGCATGTAATGCAGGCCAAACTGGGTCAGGGTGCCAGGAGCCTCACGATCCTCCCAGTCGAAAAGGCCGCCGTTGAAGCCACATCCGGAGGGGTTGTCGTAAGAGCGGTCATTTAGGCTGTACCACAGCCAGCTTTGTACCAGCCGATTGTCATCAGCGGGATAACCGAGGGTGCTATCCTTTGCCTGCAACAAATAGTCAAAAGATAATGTCATGAACTCTTTGAGCACCTCGTCGCCATAGCTGGGGTCATCCCACTCGTTGAGCATACTGGAAGGGTACAGCACGCCATATTCAGATATAACAAGAGGTTTGTTTCTTTGGCCGTGATCCCTCATCCAGCGGCGAAACTCGGTGACCAGTTGGATAAAGTCAGCAAGCCCGGCGTTCTGGCTGAGGCTATACATTCGCCCCTGGTCATATTCCTCCAGTCCGACGGGGATTCCGGCGCCCGCCTCGTTGCGAGCTTCGCGCAGTATCTGGATGTGGATGTTCCACACATCAACCGGCATAGGATGGCGGAAACGACGCTCATAGGTCTCCAGCACCCTTTCCAGCCAGAGCAAGCGCAAGGGCGTTGGCTGCACCACCCCCCCGATAGCTATCCGCGCCGAGGGAGCGTGTCCCTTGATGTGCGAATACACCCTAAGGTATCGCTCAGCATACTCGTCTGGGGTTAAAACTTCCTGGGCGCGATCCTCAGGTTCGTTGCCGATGAGCCACAGCGCACCTGGGTTTCGGCGGGCGGCCTGGGCCAGGCTATCCCAATCGGGCTCCCAGCCGGGGTCTGGCCCTCGGATGCGCACTAACTGCACGTACCCTATGCCTGATGGGTGGTCAGGTAGCGCATCGTACCACCAATCGGAATACCAACCGGGGCGCAAGAGTTCCACATCGTATTGAGTGATGCTCCTTCTTTCTTGGGGAGCACCACAATACCCCTTCACAAGTCCCACGCCGAAACGGGGATACAAAGGAGTGGGTGGAGCCTCATATACCACGCGAAGCTTGGGCCGGCGGCTTCTGTTCCATGACTGGGCAGAAGTGAATCTGTACTCAGCGGAGGCAGGGCTGACCCCCTTTAATGTCACACCATAGTTTCTCTCGGGGTTTCTCACCCAGTTCTGTACCATATCCCGTATCTCGAAAGCCGCCCATGATGAGGCTCCCCGCAATCTTGTCCGGCTCTGGGGATCCCTTTCCCTATCTGTGCCGATCCCGTTGCACCCTGGGGTGCTCCATGGTTGCCCCCTGCTGGCATAGAGCCATGTTGCTTCGTTAGCTTTCCATGGTCTGAGAACCCTGAACGCTCCTGCGTCAATGTCTGTTTCACTGCTACGGCTTTCAACCCAGACGCTCAGGGTTGCGGAGAGGACAGTGGCGTTGGTGGGAATACGAAAGAGGTCGAATTTGAGCAGCGGGGCCATACTGTCATTCGGTTCTCGCCCGCGCAATTTCAAGGTCCCTTCTCCGCCATGGTTCTCGTTTCTCGAACTCTCCAGATAGGTGTCTACCATCACCTGGTAATATTCAGGGGCAAGTGCCGGCCACTTGTATCTTGGATAGCCGCTCACCTCGTATTGAAAGGTCATGACGACCCGCGTAGGGGAAGGGGTGGCGGTCGTGGTCGCAGGCGTGGCTATGGATGAGGAGGAGAAGGCCGGCACTGTGGTTGCTGCCTGGACAAGGAAACCTATCCAGAGAACAAGGCAACAGAGAATCATGGCAGCGAGTCTTGCCCAATGTTGCCATATACCACGCAGGAGTTCATCTAAGCCTTGACCCGAGTTCTGGATGTCCATAGACGACCGCTAGTTACTCCTTTGCAGGGAACGTAGAATAAGGGGCAAGTTCCTGAACTCGGTAGCCACCGCTACATCTCCAAAGGGGACTGTCACGGTGAAGTTGCCAGTGACAACTGCGCCCCAGATGTCCTCCGTGGTCGAGACGTACCCTGACGGGTTAGCCTCGCGCACGACATACGTCCCACCAGAAAGGTCACGGAAGCAAAAAGGTCTGTCGAAGCTTAATGTTGTGCCAGTCACAACGAAGTTACCCGTCAGGTTGCTTAGTCGGAGCTGCGCTCCTGGCAGCAGTTCCTCGCTAGTTGATTGGCGGATGCAGTCGCGGTTTCGATCATGATACACCGAGACGCAAACCGTTCCTCTGCTCGGGGTTGGTGTCGGGGTGTAGGTAGGGATAGTCCAACGTGATGGACCAAGTGCGGGCTTGGCCCAGACATTCATTGTAGACAGCACAAGTAATAAGAGGGTGATGGCCCAAATGAGCCAGATGCATGGACCATTGGCACGCTTCGCGTGGTTCACAGTCGCTTCACTTGTTTCGGAGATTCGGGCGATGTAACGGCGGTTATTGTACCATAATTCAGGGAGGCGGTCAAATAGGAACAGCCGGGCACGGGAGCACCGATTTTACGGTTTATAGTGAGCGATTCATCGCTCTTGCCCTTCTCTCGCCTGCGATTTGTGGCCTGGAACGCGCTGAAGCCGCACTACGAACCTTTGTTGTAGGTTGTTGCACCTTACTATATGCACCTTTCACCGAGGTCGGGGCTGAGCTTGCCTGATGCCTGCTTCTGGTGTATACTGGGCAATAGCGACTGACGAAAAATCTTCGGCAGGCAGCGCCAGTGAGAAGGGGAGAGCGTAGTGATTCATGATTGTGAGGTGAGTCATGGAACGAAGTGCTGACTGGATGGACCAGGCGCAAGGCGACTTGGAACATGCCAGGAGCGATGTGGAGCGCTGTTTCTACGATTGGGCGTGCTTCTCGGCCCAGCAAGCGGCTGAGAAGGCGATCAAGGCGGTCTTTCAGAAACAAGGCATGGAAGCATGGGGGCATTCCGTTGCCGACCTGTTAGAGGAGCTGGCGTCGTTGCATTCCGTTCCTAAAGGCTTGAGAGATGCGGCGCTGGAACTGGACAAGGCCTACATCCCGGCACGTTATCCCAATGCGCACCCGTCAGGCTCGCCGCGACGTCGGTATACCCATGTCGAAGGCGAAAGGATGGTGATGTATGCTGAAAAGATCGTGCGGTTCTGTGAAGGTCTTTTATCCTCCCTTCAGTCGTGAGGAATTGCTTGCTCTGCTGCGTCAGCGTGTGCCAGCGTTGCAGGAAAAGTTGCCCCTGAAACGTGTGGTGCTGTTTGGCTCCTATGCCAAAGGTAGGCAAACCGCCGCCAGTGACATTGACTTGCTGGTCGTTTATGCCGGCGCGCCCCGTGAGGATAGCTACGCGCTGGTTAAACGGACGTTGAACATCCGACGCCTCGAACCCCACGTATATGCGGAAGCAGAGTATGCGCAAGTAAAGGCGACCGTTGAACGGATGGCCCGTGATGGCATCCCGATAAAGCTAGGATAAGACATCCTTAATATATGATAGTCAGCAGCCTTGTTACAAAGTCTACGACTTCTCCAGCCAATTCGACGGCATCCGTGGCCGCCTGCTGCGTGTAAACGTCAGCGGGGATGCCGTCAGGTAGGGCATTAGGATAGCGAGTGGGGATATAATAGCCATCTAGTATGCTTAATGAGCGACCGCGCGCCCGGAACTCAGGCTCGAAGGTGGCCGCTGCTGCGCAGAGACGTTCAACGGAGTGACCAAGGATGATCTCTTCACCCTGAGCATAGAGGAAAGCCTTTAACGCTTTCTCCGCCACCTGTTGAGCCAGAAAGCAGGCCAGGTGATACGCGCCCTGCTCGGCCAGATGACGAGTCCAGCGGAGATCTTCCTGCGCTTGCCGCAACCATCGCCGGCCTTCCTCAACTGGTCTATTTCTCATAGATGATTTTTCCTTTTTCTAGTGCTTGCCGGATGAAACTTCGATCTCTGTTGCGCTCCAGTTCCTCGGACGTGTAGACCAGTAAATCCATGTCCACCGGAGAGGACAGGTAGCGATACATCTCGGCGGTCCGCGTGACGAAATCCAGCGGCGAGTCCATAATGATCAGGACGTCCAAATCGGTCAGAAGGTCGCGGCGGCCTTCGGCATACGATCCGAACAGGATGGCCCGCTTGACCTCCGGTCTGCGAGCTAGCGCGTCTACGATATGTTGTAGCGTGTCTTCCAGGGCACGCTGGTACTGCTGCCGCTTCGCGGCGATTGTCTGTTCGGTCATATTTGCTCCCAATTTTATTGTAGCATGGTTTGGTGAGTTTGACAAGCTAGCATTCATGAGTGGAGACAAGGGGACGGGGGATTAGGAGATAATGTAGTTACCTTACCGGATAACGATGTCCTGGCGCAATTCGGTTTCTTGACGCTGAAGGGGTAAGGCGTATACTGTACATATAGGAGTGGTGTCTGAGAGTGCGTAAGTGGAAATGGCTTATCGTCCTGGTCCTCCTGGCGGGGGTGCTGTTCGGCTTCGCCTGGGCATACTCCAAATATACCCGCCTGATGGCCCATACCCGTGTAGCGCTGCATGTTTTGCGCGAACTCCAGTCGCTGGCAGACGAGGGCGCTGTAGGGTTGGCGAGCTGGGATGCGAAACGGCTCATAAGCCTGCAGGATGATCTTGGCCGTCTAGAAGAGAGCTTTCTTGACATCAAGGCAGAGGTTGGTTTCCTCCTGCCGCTGTGTCCGCACCTAAGCTGGGTTCCCCGCCTAGGAGACGATATCGCCGCTGCCCCTTCTTTGTTGGATATGGCTATCGAACTTTCCGCAGCAGGTTGGTGGGCTATCTCAGGGGCAGAACCATTGGTGGGCCTCCTCTTGGATCAGCAGAAGCCGGATATAGATGCCGTAATTGGGCCGGCGCTCGCGCGTTTGGTGTCAGGCCGCTCCTATTTTCTAGAGGCGCGTGAAGCTCTAAGGCGCGTCACGGTGGCGCGAAGCCGATTCAGGAGCGCCGATCTTACGCCCTCGCTCGCGCGGCTTATAGAGCGGTTAGACAAGTATCTACCTCTTCTCCAGGCAGGAATGGAGAGCGCTTTGCTCATGCCCGACTTGCTGGGCGTTGATGGGCCACGGACCTTCCTGCTTCTGGCGCAGAATAACCACGAACTGCGTCCTACAGGTGGGTTCATTAGCGGTGTAGGCCTCTTGCGTGTAGAGCAAGGCCGGGTCCTCTCCATTGATCTTGAAGATAGTTATGCGGTGGACAACTATGGGGCCAAAGCGTATCCTTCACCCCCGGAGCCGCTGGCTAGGTATATGTGGGCAGGGATTCTCCTGCTTCGTGATGCTAACTGGTCCCCTGATTTTCCCACTTCAGCCGAGGTGATCGCCAGCCTGTACCAACTTGGCCGGGAGTCCCCGCCAATAGATGGGGTGATCGCCGCTGATCTGACAGCGGTGCAATTGCTCGTGGATGCTGTCTCGCCGCTCAAGTTGGAGGGCTACAAAGAGACGATTACCGGTGGCAGCGTGCTCCCACTGTTACAGCAGTACTGGTCGGCGCCGGTCCGTGCAGGGACAATCACCGAGCAAAAGAGCAGCGATTGGTGGAGGCATCGCAAAGATGTGATGGGCGATTTGTTGGGCGCTGTGCTGTCCAAAATAAAGGCAGAACCCAGGGCGATAGATGCTCCCCGCCTTCTCCGGGCCATTATGGCTTGTCTCGATGGGAAGCACCTGCTTATGTACCTGCACCAGAAAGAGTCGGCGGAAGTGCTCGCCAGAAACCGTTGGGATGGCGCTTTGCGGGCCGGTGATGGCGATTACCTCATGGTAGTGGATGCCAATCTCGGCTTTAACAAGGTTGACCCCAATATCGAGCGGCGGATCGAGTACAAAGTGTACCTGGAGCAGAGTCCGCCGCGAGGGGAAGTAAGCATTACCTATGTCAACAAGAGTCGAGAGCGGAGGGAGCTGTGTCGTCACGAGGATCTCTACGGCCTGACGGAATACAAGGCGCGCAGCTACGAGGAATTGATGGAAGGGTGCTATTGGAACTATGTGCGGCTCTATGTTCCAGGGGGCAGCCGGCTTCGCCAGGTTACAGGTTCCACAGAAGCGGTTGATGTCGCACAGGAGCATGGCAAGGTTGCCTTCGGCACCTTTTTGGGGGTCGCTCCCGGAGAATCGCGCGAACTGCGTTTCCTGTATGATTTGCCGTCAGAGATCGCTGGTCTGGCAAGAAAAGGGTATCGGCTGACAGTGCAAAAACAGGCTGGAGCTGTGGCTGTTCCTATCCATATCCAGGCAAGCCTACCTCCCGCCGCCGTCGTCCAATCCATTTCTCCCGGGGCGAGAATCAGTGGGGGTCAAATTGTCGGGTACGAGGCTTTGCTGGCCAGCGATCAGTTCTTCCAGATCAGTTTGGCAGCCCAGCCAAAGGCGTGGATTACCGTGAGCCTGTCTGTGGCCGGACTTTTCTTCCTGGGATGTGGGCTATTCCTTCGCCTTCGCCGCTGAAAGGGCTGATGTGTGCTCAAAAGACTTCCGAAACTTCAGAGGCCTTTCGGTGAGGGTTTGTCGGTTCGAGGTTTATGTGGTACTGTTGGACATTGAATTTGGGGCTTGATATTGGCGCAATTTTCGAGGGAAGGAAGATATCTGACAGATGAAGATCCTGGTGACTGGCGGAGCTGGATTCATCGGCTCACACGTAGTTGACGCTTTTATTGATGCTGGACATCAAGTTGTCGTCGCGGATAATCTCTCGACCGGGCATCGGGAGAATCTGCATCCGAAGGCCATCTTCTATCAGCTAGATATCTGTAGCCCGAGTTTGGCGGGGGTCTTTGAGAAGGAACGACCGGAAGTGGTAGATCACCATGCTGCGCAGGTGGATGTGCGGCGTTCCGTGGCTGAGCCGCTTTTCGACGCGGAAGTGAACGTCATTGGCTCCCTCAATCTCCTGGAAAACTCGGTCAGATATGGGGTACGCAAGTTCATCTACATTTCTTCAGGGGGGGCGGTCTATGGCGAGCCGCAATATCTCCCTTGCGATGAAGCGCATCCGATCAATCCCTTGTGTCCATACGGTGTTACCAAACACATCATAGAGCATTATCTGTATCTCTATCGCCAGAATTACGACCTTCGCTATCTTATCTTCCGTTATGCCAATGTCTATGGCCCTCGCCAGGATCCGAATGGCGAAGCGGGAGTGGTGGCTATCTTCGGCGGGCACATGCTCCGTGGCGAGAAGCTCGTGATCAACGGCAGCGGCGCACAGGAACGCGATTTCGTCTATGTGGGCGATTGTGCCAGGGCCAACCTGATCGGCCTGGAGCAGGGCGAGGGGATCTACAACCTGGGTGTGGGCATTGGCACGTCCATCAATGAGATCTTTCGGCGGCTCAAGGCGATTACAGGTTATAGCCAGGAACCGGTATACGGGCCGGCTAAATTGGGGGAGACGTTCCGCATCTACACAGACGCCAGCAAGGCCCGCCGTGAGTTGGGATGGGAGCCGACGGTGGGCCTGGATGAAGGGCTGTGGCATACAGTGGACTATCTC
>CAYPON010000089.1:0-11956 GCA_964412315.1 uncultured Anaerolineae bacterium
CTGTTGGCCCTCTTGTCTTCAATGGCAAGGGGGTTTTTGTTTGTCCATTGCCTGATTCAGTACGGAGATGAACGTCTTGTAGCATAGCCCTTCATGGGCGTTCTACCGGGCACGAGGCCCTATGCTACCCAACTTTTATTACCAGATTCAGTCAGAAATGAGGAGGAATTTGATGTTCAAGGTTAGAAATCTCATACTGTTTGCCCTGTCGCTGCTTTTGCTGGGCAGTCTGCTAGCTTGTAGTGCACCGACGCCGGCTCGCGTCTCCGCTATCAAGGACGATGCAGGGCGCAGCGTCGAGATCAAGAAGGCGCCGGAGCGCATTGTCTCCCTGGCTCCAAGCAACACCGAGATTCTATTCGCTCTCGGCCTGGGCAAGCGAATCGTCGGCGTGACCGATTTTTGCGACTACCCCGCTGAGGCCAAAACGATTGCCAAAATCGGCGGCATCGAACCAAACCTGGAAAAGATCGTGGCCCTCAAACCGGACCTGATCCTGGCCATCGGCGGCAGCCCGGTAGTGGCCTCCATTGGAGGAAATGTGGAATTGCTCAAGAAATTCGAAGAGCTGGGCCTGGCCACGCTCATCCTGGCTCCGAAAGATCTGGAGGGCGTCCTGGCCGATATCCAGTTGGTGGGCAAGGCCACCGGCACGGAGGCCGCTGCTGCGCAACTGGTCAAAGAGATGCGGGCTAAGGTAGATGACGTCCTGGCCAAGACCAAAAACGTGAGCAACCGCCCCAAGGTTTTCTACGAACTGGACGCCACAGACCCGGCCAAGCCTTATACTCCCGGCCCTGGCAGTTGGCACGACACGTTCATCACCATGGCCGGCGGCGTCAACGCCGCTGCCAACGCCAAGGCGCAGTGGGCGCAACTGAGCACCGAGGAAATCGTGGCGCAGAATCCGGACGTGATCATCTTGGGCGATGCCAACTGGGGCGTGGATGCCGCCGCGGTCAAGGCCCGCCCAGGTTGGGCTGCCATCAACGCCGTGAAAGTGGGGGCCATCTTCCCCATAGACGATAATCTGCTCAGCCGTCCAGGCCCGCGCCTGGCTGACGGCCTGCTCGCACTGGCCAAGATCATCCATCCCGCGCTATTCAAGTAAAAACAAATAGGATGTGCAGGATAACAGGATTGCTTCGTGCCTCGTGATCCTGTATATCCCTGTCACAGGCCCGCCCGATGAAAAAGCGCTTACGTCTAATCGCCGTCCTCGCCCTGACCGCCACGTTAATCCTGGCTGTCCTGGCCGCTACTGCGCTGGGTACGGTCTCTGTACCCTTGAGACGTGTGGCCGGTATCCTGACGGCACGCTTCGCCAACCCCCGAGCGCTCGCTTCCTGGCCGGAAGGGGAGGTGACCATCATCCTGCAACTTCGCCTGCCTCGTGTCCTGACCGCTGCCGTTGTTGGCATCGCATTGGCCGCAGCGGGGGTTATCTTCCAGGGCCTTCTGCGCAACCCGATGGCCGACCCGTATATTATCGGCACCTCCGGCGGTGCAGCTCTGGGTGCCACGGTGGCGCTTCTGCTTCCCTGGCGTTTCGTCTGGCTCGGCTTTACGCCGGTTCCTGTCATGGCCTTTCTGGGCGCGGTCATCGCCGTACTGATCGTCTATAATATCGCCCGCGTCGGCCCGCGCACGCCAATCACCACGCTCCTGCTTTCCGGCTTTGCTTTCAGCTCCATTATGGCCGCGGTGATGTCCTTCCTTATGCTGCTCAGCGGCCATACTTTGCGGAGGATCGTGCTCTGGACGATGGGTGGCATCGGTGCCAGCGGCTGGCAGCAGTTGATGGTGGTCACACCACTCATCGCTACGGGCCTCCTGCTCGCCTATGGGTTATCCTCCGACTTGAATGTCTTTTTGCTGGGGGAGGAGCAGGCCGCGCACCTCGGCATTCAGGTGGAACAGCGCAAGCTAACCTTGCTTGTGCTCGGCTCCCTCCTCACCGGCGCCGCTGTTTCCGTTAGCGGGCTGGTGGGATTCGTAGGGCTGGTGATTCCGCACGTGGCACGCCTGATCTTCGGCCCTGATCATCGCCTTCTCCTGCCGACGGCGGCTTTAAGCGGCGGCATTTTCCTGGTGTTGGCTGATCTGCTGGCGCGGCTTCTCCTGGCTCCTTCGGAAATCCCGGTGGGCACGGTCACGGCACTCGTTGGCGCGCCCTTTTTCATCTATCTCTTGCGGCAAAGTAAGAAAGAGTACACGTTCTGATGGCTACCCATGCCCCTCTTCTCCGTGCTGAAAACATTGACTTTTCCTACTACAACGGGTTAGTTCTGAAACAGGTTCGGCTGGCACTCCGGCCGGGTGATCTTGTCGGACTGATCGGCCCCAACGGCTCCGGCAAGACGACATTGCTCAAAGTGCTGAGTGGCGTGTTGCCACCCAAGCGGGGAGAGGTATACCTGGAGGGGGCAAACTTACGCTCTCTGAGCCGCCGTCAGATCGCACGTGAGATCGCCGTCGTGCCGCAGGAGCTTCATGTGCCATTCACCTTTACCGCGCGTGAGATCGTTGGCATGGGGCGCACGCCTCATGTGCGGCCCTGGCGAGGGGAGGGGCCAGCCGACCGCGCCGTCGTGGAGCGCGTCATGGCTGCGACACAGACCGTGGGACTCGCCAACCGGCCCTTCAACGAACTGTCCGGCGGCGAGCAGCAGCGTGTCGTCATCGCCATGGCCCTGGCACAAGAGCCGCGCCTCCTTCTCCTGGATGAGCCAACGGTGCATCTGGATATCAACCATCAGGTCGAGATCCTGGAGCTACTGACGCGGCTCAACTGCGAGGAAGGGCTGACTGTCCTAGCGACCATGCACGACCTGAACCTGGCCGCGCTCTATTTCGACCGCCTGATGATGCTTAATGAAGGAGAAATCGTCGCCGAGGGCACGCCGCATGAAGTGCTACACGAAGAGAATATCCGCACCGTTTTCCAGGCCAACGTCCGGGTGCAATCTCATCCGACTCGCCACCGGCCACAGATTATCGTGCTGCCGCTTCTGAACTAATCTGTCGGGTTTATCATCCCAGTGGTCTGCGCCGCGCGTTATCCCCGCCGTTGGCAACAGTGACAACAAAGATTCCGGTCACCTAATACCTGTGCCTCATTGATCGCTCGCAGCACGGGGACCATTTCACTGATCGTCGCCGCCGGCGGCTCCCCGGCCTGAAAACGCCGCAGCGTCTCCCGCGTGTAGGTCAGGAAAAAGTCTTCGCTTTCCGGCCCCGCTGGCACCTCGCTCGTGCGCCCGTCTCGCCAATAGACCGTGCCGGAGCCGAGATTGGGCGAACTGACCCACAGCCGGTCCGTGGAAAGGGCGAAGTAGCGATCATATGCGCTCCCAGGGCAAACATAGCCCACCGTCATATCTCCTACTACCCCCGACGGCGTGCGTACAGAAATGTGGGCGTAATCTTCGATGGGCAAGCGGTGCAGGCGATGGCTCATCCAGCAATGCAGTTTCTGGATCGGCTCCCCTGTCAGGCGCAGGAAAAGATCAAAGACGTGCGGGCCAAAATTATAGAGCGGCCCACCGCCCGCCTGCGCCGGATCGAGCATCCAGGGCACGCCCATGTCACGGTAGCGCTGCGGCTCGCCAGCCAGCAGCCGATAAGTGTAAGTGGCCACTATCCCTAACTCGCCACTGTCGCGCAGCTCCAAAAGGTGACGCACTAGCCCCAGGGTACGGGCGACGAAATCCACGCCGGCCCACAGCTTCCTCGCTGCTGCCCGCGCGGCTACCAAGGCCAACTCTTTCCAGCGCAAGCCCATCGGCTTTTCCATCACGAAGGGCTGATTCTCCTCTACCAACTTAGCTGCCAGGGCTGTCATATCGCAATGGCGGGCCAAAGCGAAAACGAGGTCAGGCCGCCCAGCCGCCAGTAGTGCCTCTGCTGAAGGGTATGCAGGGCAGCCAAGCGTCTCTCCCCACCGTCGTGCTACCTCGATGTTATCATCTGAAACCGCTGTCACCTTTGCGCCACAGGTACACAGGGCGCGAATGTACCCCTCGGCGTGCCAATGGCTGACGCCCACTACAGCGACCCGGATCATGATTTGCCTCCCAAAATGGATAAGACCTCCGAGGTTTCAGAAACCTCGGAGGTCTACAGACGCGGATTTGCCTTCGATACTATCTTCAAGAGCAAACCGCCCCAACTCAACCAGAAGCGAACGTAGCGCAGGGTAAAGAGAGGTATAAAACCGCTTATAGAGTTGGTCGTATGTTCTCGCCGCTTCCGGTTGGGGCGGCAGGCGTTGTGTTGGATGATACATCGCCTCCGCTGCCGCAGCGAGAGAAGGATAGACTGCGCTTCCCACTGCCGCCATCATCGCTGCGCCCAGCGAGGTGCTCTCCGCCGCCGACAGCACCACCTCACGCCCAGTAACATCGGCCATGATCTGCCGCCAGGTGGCACTCAACGCGCCCCCGCCGCCGAGATGGATCTCGCGCGGGGCGATCCCCAACTCGGCTTCATAGCTTTCGATCAGCAGCCGCACTTCGTAGGCCATCCCTTCCAGGATGGAGCGATAGAAATGGGCCAGGGTGTGGTAATCTGACCAGCCGACGGTCACGCCACGCGCCAGTGGCTCGTTAGTGGGCACCATCCGCCCTTTCCAATAGGGAAGCGTCAACAGCCCCTGACAGCCAGGTGGGATACCGGTGATAGCTTGCTCCATGTCACTTTCGGAACGCCCCGACGCCATGCCGCGCACAAACCAGCGCACCACATCCGCGCCAGCACGCAATACAGCTTCTAGGAGAAATGTCCCAGGGTAACACCCCGCCATCGTGCGGTAAGCTGGCCCGACTTGGTAGACGGGCCAATGCACTCCCAACACCAGGCTGGTGCCAACGGTAAGGCTCAAGATATCCCTGTCTCGCGTCTGGACGCCGACAGCAAAGACCTGGCCGTCCCCTCCGGCGGCGATGACCGGCGTGCCAGCAAGCAAGCCTGTCGCTTGGCTTGCCTCAGCAGTTAATGTGCCGAGCATCGCACACGGCGCGACCAGTTCCGGCAGGCTTTCCACGGCAAGTCCGAGATAGTCGAGCAATTCCGCCGACCATTTTCCCCGCTCCAGATCGAGCAGGCCGAGGCTATCGCACCCGGCAAGGCATGTGCGCCCCTCCCCTGTCAACCGCCAGGCGAGATAGCCCCCCACATCCAACACTCGAGCCAGACGCCGATAGAGCCGCGCCTCATAATGGCGCATCCAGGCCAGTTTGCTGAAAGAGGGCGTCGTGTCCAACTGTTTCCCGGTTAAACGGTGAAAGCGACCACTGCCGAACTCGGCCTGTGCCTGCGCCGCTTCCCGCGTGGCGCGCTGGTCAAGCCAGAGGATAGCCGGACGGAGCGGCTCACCCGCCGCGTCCAGGGCAACAAAGGTCTCTCGCTGCCAGGCCAACCCGACGGCGAGGATGCTGGCCGGATCGAGGCCCTTGATGGCCTGGCGCAATGCCGCCACTGTGGAGATCCACCAGGTTCGCGCATCTTGTTCCGCCCAGCCAGGTGCTGGCGTCTCGACCCTTAAAGCTGCTCTCCCCTCGGCTATGGGATGCCCCTGTAGATCCCAGACGACGGCCTTGGTTGACTGAGTACTGGAATCCAGGCCGATGACGTAGCATGTCACGAGCAAAACCCCACATTCCTCAATGGCCTCGAAAAAGGCGAGGATATTCTCCTAGGGCACCTTTTACCCTTCCAGGATTTCGATGGTATCGCCGACAGCCACTCGGCCCGGCTTCAGGACCTTGACAAAGATGCCCTCCCTGGGCATCACGCAGTCGCCTGCCTGGTAGTAGATGGCGCAGCGGTCGTGGCAAATCTTGCCGATCTGCGTCACCTCGGCCAGCGCCGTGCCCAGTCGCATGCGCGTACCCACGGGGAGCGTGTGCAGTTCCAGGCCCTCAGTGGTGATATTCTCGGCAAAGCTTCCCGGGGCGACCTCCAACCCTTTGGCCTGCATCTTGGCGATGCTCTCCATCGCCAGCAAGCTCACCTGTCGGTGCCAGTGGCCGGCGTGGGCGTCTCCCTCCAACCCCCAATCCACAGCGAGTTGCCCTGCGCCGATGTCGTGTTTGGGCACGCCTTTCCGATCGCTCACACAAACGGCTACAACCTTACCTGTCTTCGCCATTTTGCCTCTCCAGGATAATCTCTCCACTCCGACCGCCGCTTTTGCTCAGGAGGCGCACGTTCCCGATATGCATGGTGCGATCCACCGCCTTGCACATGTCATAAATCGTCAGCGCCGCCACACAAACTGCCGTCAACGCCTCCATCTCCACGCCGGTGACGCCTGTGCATTTGGCCCGCGCTTCGATCAACACTGCGCTACGCTCCTCGTCATAGCGGAAATCCACTGCTACCGCTGTGATCGGCAAAGGATGGCAAAGCGGGATAAGGTCCGGCGTGCGCTTAGCAGCCATGATCCCTGCCACCCGTGCCACGGCCAGCGCATCCCCCTTGGGCACGCCGCCGCTCTGAATCAGAGCTAGTGTCTCTGGACGCATGGCCACCTCACCGGCGGCTACAGCTTCCCGAACCGTCACTGGTTTCTCGCTTACATCCACCATGCAGGCTCTTCCTTGCTCGTCCAGATGCGTCAACTCCATCCCAGCCTCCTATCCGCCCGTCCGTGACATCAGGCGGCCCCGCGGGATCACCCGCTCGCCCAGCCGCTGCCCTTCCGGCTTGGCAGCTATCGCCTGCAAGAATAGTTCCCGCAGCGCCTCATCATCCGCGCCCTGGCGCAACGGTCTGCGTAGATCAATCTCCCCATCGGATAGCAGGCAGGGTAACAGGCGGCCATCGGCAGTCAGCCGCAGGCGATTGCACAAGGCGCAGAAATGCTCGCTGAGAGGGCTAATGAAACCGATAGTACCTTCCGCTCTGGCAAGGCGCCAGTAGCGCGCTGGGCCATTGCCCATCAGTGCGGCAGGCTGCAATGGCCCCAACGCCTCCTCGATCATCGCTCGCGTCTCACCCGTGGGGACATATTCGCCCGCCGCTCCGCACATACCCTGGCCTAATGGCATGACTTCAATAAAGCGCACATGCCACCCATCAGTGAGCGTCCGGCGGGCGAAATCCACTACCTCGTCGTCGTTCAGCTCGCGCACGACGACCATATTGATCTTGGTCGGCGTCAGGCCCGCCTGCTGCGCTGCGTTGATCCCTGCCAGAACATCCTCCAGCCTGCCGCGCCGCGTGATCGTACGGAGGCGGTCGGGCCGCATAGTGTCCAGGCTGATGTTAACTCGTTTTAAGCCTGCCTCGGCTAAGGCCACCGCCTGCCCTGCCAGCAGCGTACCGTTGGTCGTCATGGCAAGATCCTCCAGGCCAGGGATTCCCGCCAACATGCGCACCAGGCCAACCAACCCGGCGCGGGCTAGCGGCTCGCCGCCGGTCAGCCGCACCTTCGTGATGCCCAGCCCCACAGCTACACGCACCAGACGCGCGATCTCCTCATAGCGCAGGATATCCTCATGGGACTGAAGAGGGATGCCCTCCTCCGGCATACAATAGACACAGCGCAAATTGCAGCGGTCGGTGACCGACACCCGCAAATAGCTGATCGGACGGTGGAGGCTATCGCACTGTAATGTGACCACTCAACTGACCTCCGCCTGGTTGATGAGGATGGCTGTTACCGCATCGCCATGCTTGAAATCGGTGACGCCGGCTGGAAGCTTGAGCAACGCATTGGCTCCGACCAGGGACTTCAATCGGCCTGAAACCTGCACGCCGGTGGTCTCTGCCCAATACTCCCCATCCCGTAGCACGACTATGGCGCGTTGAAACTCGGTGCGGTCGGGGGAGTGACGAATAGAACGACTCAGACAGGCGGGAACCTCCGGTCGCCAGAGCTTATGCTGCCCGGACATGATGCGCAGCGCGGGGCGGACAAACATCTCAAAAGACACTAGAGAAGACACGGGAAACCCCGGCAAGCCGAAGACGGGCACGTCGCCTACAGTGGCGAAAGTAAGCGGCTTGCCCGGTCTGACCGCCACTTGTCCAAAGTGTACGGTGCCCAACTCGGCCAGCAGCGGCTTGATCAAATCGCGGACGCCCATCGAGACACCGCCAGTAGAAAGGAGCATATCGGCACGCGAGACACCTTCCAGGATGGCTGCCCGCAACGCGGCTTCGTTATCAGGGATCGGCCTGCCCCCCGCGGCTTCGACAGCGGCAGCCACCGCGTAACTGTTGCTATCCCGTATCTCGCCCGGCGCAAGCGCCCGCTCGGGCGGAACCAGTTCGTCCCCCGTCGCCATCACGGCTACCCTCGGCATGGGATGCACTAGCACCCTGGTATGGCCTATCGTGGCGAGCAACCCAATCTCCGCCGGCCCCAAAGTCAGCCCTTTCTCCAGCACGATGTCGCCCGCCGCCACATCCTGGCCTACTGGTCGCACATTATCGCCGCGCGACACGGGGACCAGGAACCGCACCCATCCTTCCTGCTCAACAGCATCCTCAACTCGAATGACTGCGTCCGCACCTTCCGGCAGCGGCGCCCCGGTCATGATGCGTACCGCCGTGCCCGGCTCTACACGCAACGGCTTCTGACGGCCAGCATCCTGCTCCCCAATGATACGTCGTTCTGTGAAGGCATCCTCTGCCAGCACTGCATACCCATCCATCGCCGAAGCGCGGAAAGGGGGCATGTTCTCTGTAGCGACCACATCCTCCGTCAAAACGTGCCCCAACACCTCAGTGAGCGGCAACACCACAGGAGGCAATGGCCGCACCGCTGCCGCGATGCGTTGCCATGCCTCCTCAATGCTGATCACAGGATAAGCGTTCCTGCTCATATCTTACCCCATCGTCGCTTGGCTGCCGCCACTAGGCCGTAGCAGCCCGCCATCATCATGTCCCCGTGCGGCGCGGCGCGATAGTACCCCAGGCCGTCGGCTATGCGCCGGTTAGGGCCAGTGATGGTAACGAAGCGAAATCCCGCACTGGCACGATAGTCCGGGTGGATACAACAGCCGTGCCCACCATCGCCGTAGACCTCGTTGTTGGTCAATGTGCCAAGCCTGAGCCGCGCCACATAGTCGGCCAGCTTCTCGCGGCTCATGCTGCCGGTATGATGCTCGAAAAGCCCCCAGGCTCGTTCCCCCTGTACCAGCACGCCCAACGTATGCTCATTGCCGAGGTTGACCACAATCAATCCTTCCCTGCAATGCACTGCGACCTGCTCATCCTCTAGGGCGCCCCAGATCGCCGCACCCGCGGTGTCCATCACCATCGCGCCCGGCGCATCGGCCCGAACCGCGCGCATCCGCGTGAGATAAGGAGGCGGCTCGGTGTAGGCCAGATCAACCAGCCGCCCGCCCTGCGATAGAAATGCCTCCCACGTCCGAAAACGAAAGCGCCGCTGGCTGCATCCGAAGCATTCGCCATGATCTTGGACGGCGATAGCATATCTACGAGGCAGCGTCACATCGAAACAGCCCAGCGCCCTGCTCAGCGCTGCCAGGTCCACATCCCGCGTCTCTATGACGACCACCGGCCCGGCAGGTGGTTCATCCACGATAATGACGCCTATTGCTCGCACTTCGTCAGGGTCATCGCGCACTGTTTTGGCAGCTTGGGGCGTGGCGTAGACCCGATAGCCGGCAGCGATGTGGGCACGGATAGCGACGGTCGAAGCTCCACCGCCCATCAGGTTGCCGGTGAGGAAAACATCGCGCCGGGAGGCTGTAGCCTGTCGGATGCGCTGTCCCACCAACACCGCCGGCGCGGGAAGCACCATTTTGATATTGTTTTCGACTGGGATCCCCTCATGGTAAACCAGTATGTCTTGAGTGCCGCCGCCTACATCAATGGCCAGCAGCCGGGCATCTTGTTCGCTCATAGCGAATCCTTCTCGCAGATCCGACAACTTTCCGCAAACCTGCCTGGCCAGGCTACCCCAATAGCAACACCTGCACCGATCTACCCGCCGGCAGATGGCGCACGTCCTCTGGGATCACGGCCAGCCCCTGCGCTGCCACCATCGAGGTCAGGATGCCTGACCCTTGATCGCCGGTGAGTTCGGCTTCCAGGCCGCCCCCTCCCTGGAACAGGCGGACGCGCAAATAGTGACGACGGCCATCTTTTCGCTCAATAGCTTCCCGCAGACGGGCCGTGGTCGAAGGCCACTCCCAGCAGGTGTAGCCCCGCATCTTCAAGATCATCGGACGGGCGAACAGTTCAAAGCTGATCATCGCTGCCACCGGGTTGCCCGGCAGCCCCAACAGCGGGACGCCACGGATCGTACCGAAAGCCATCGGCTTGCCCGGCTTCATGTTCACCCACCAAAAGTTTATCCGCCCCTCCGCTGCCAGCACCTTTTTCACCAAGTCGAAATCGCCGACGGAAACCCCACCCGAGGTAAGGAAAAGGTCAGCGCCCGCGTCCAGGCCCTGGCGTATCTTGCCCGTCAGTTCGTCCGTCCGATCTCGTGCCACCCCTAGCAAAAGGGGTAGGCCCCCATATTTCAACACCTGCGCCGCGTTTGTGTAGCTATTGATGTTGCGAATCTTGCCGGAGCCGACCTCCTCGCCAGGTTCCACCACTTCATCGCCGGTTGCCAGGATCGCCACACGCGGACGGCGTATGACTCGCACCTCACGCCGCCCCACCGAGGCTAACATCCCAATCTCCTGTGGGCGCAGGACAGCACCAACCCGCAAAACGATGTCTCCTTTGCGCACATCCTCGCCAGCCCGCCGCACATTCCGCCCCTTCGGCAGCGCCTCCAAGATTTCCACCTGATTCCCTTCTCGGCGCGCATCCTCGAAAGGTACGACAGCATCTGCGCCTGGCGGGACTGGTGCGCCGGTCATAATGCGCGCCGCCTCGCCTGCGCCCATCGCCTGCTCCAGTACACGGCCAGCGGCCAGATCGGCGACCACACAAAGGGCGACAGGGCTTTCCCGCGATGCACTGAGAATGTCCGCCGCACGCACCGCGTAACCATCCATCGCCGAATTGTCCAAAGGAGGCACATCCATATCCGATGCGATATCCTCCGCCAGCACCCTGCCCAATGCTTCCAGGATCGGCATGGACTCTGCTTCGAGCGGGCGTACCTGCGCCAACACCTGCTCTTGCGCCTCCTCGACGCTCAGCATGGGATAGCTGTCACGGTCGCTTCTCATGAGCTTCTCCATGTTCCAGCTCTTCCCCTCGCGCCATCTGGATGGCATGAGGCAGAACGGGAGACAGTATCTCCATGCCTTCGCGCACGGCGCGAGGATTGCCAGGAAGGTTAATAACCAGGCAGCGTCCACGCAGGCCAGCGATGCCCCGTGAGAGGACGGCGAGTGGCGTCCTTCTGTATCCCTCGAAGCGAAGCACCTCGGCCAGGCCCGGCATCTCCCGCTCGATGACGGTGCGCGTCGCTTCCGGCGTGTGATCGCGCGGCGCTGGCCCCGTGCCACCGGTGGTCACGATCAAATCCATACCCATCTCGTCGGCCATAAAGACCAGCACCTGGGCGATTTTCTCTGGTTCGTCCGGCACGATGGTCTGCCCCACCACCTCTGCCCCCATCTGCCGCAAAGCCTCCGCCAGGAGTGGGCCGCTCACATCCTCGCGCTCTCCGGCGTATCCTTTATCGCTCACGGTGAGCACACCAGCTCGTATCTTCAACTTGACCTCCTATAAAGCGTAAAGCCGACGCTTCTCCAGGAGAACGCCGGCCCGCAAAGGCGATATCCGCTGTCTCCTTTCCAAATACGGGCGGCGGGAGCGTTTCCCCTCCCACCGTTGGCTAGACCGCGCTTGCGGCGCCGCGACCGCACGCCATATCGTCCGATTTAGGCCATGCGGTTCGGAGAATCTCGATGACACGCATATTGTATCATCGAACCGCTTCTTGGTCAAGAAGTTCGGACTGGCATAACATTTCTTCGAGGCGTAGCTGCCCTCGCATGCCCATTTGACC
>CAYPON010000090.1:0-11927 GCA_964412315.1 uncultured Anaerolineae bacterium
TGATCCTCCATCGCCACCACGAATCCTGTGCGTACCCGCAAAAAGTCGCAGACCGTGGTCAGCAGATTCTCCAGGAGTTGTTCCAGGTCTGTCGTAGTGAACAGGCGTTGGTCGAGCGTCTGAATCCAGGCCAGCTCTTCGCGGTCCTTTCTATATATAAGACGGTCAATGTACGGTTTAGCTACGTTGATTGTGACCTGAAGGAGCACGATTCCCATAGTGACCGTGAAGATCAGCACCGTATCGCGCGGCAGCCCCAGGATTCGTTCCACCCGCGGGATGACCAGCATCAGGGCGATAATGACAATACCTACCACCGGCCCCCGCAGCAGGTAATGCATCATACTATGCTTGATCACGCGGTCGGGAGTCAAGACGCCATGATAGGCTACGGCATATCCCATCACCACGGTCATGAAGGCGATACCGATATTGCCCAACAAGGACACAACGTAGATCCAGGTCGGGGATAGCAACGCCGAGGTCGTGGCGATGAGCAGATACGGGAACACGCCGACAGCCGGGGCCACGGAGGCCAGCCCGAGATAAGTCATGCGCCGCCGGGAGGTGGAGGTGAGGCAACGCTGGCGCGCATTCTGGATATTGCGCATCCCCCACAGGGTCGTAAGCCCAAAGTACACCACAAAAACCCCGAAGCTAGGCCCGGGCCGCAACTGAGCGATCAACTCCGAATACACACCATCCTGCACCACGATGTCGGTGAAAGCGGCCAGCAGGCAGAAGATCAGGCTCACCCCATAGGCAATGGGGATAACCAGATTGCGCAGCCTAGACACGGAGCCGGTATTGCTCAGCACGGCATCGGAGAAGTGCAGGTAGGCCGCCGGGACGAAAGCGATGCCCAGCCACTGAAAGCGCAGCCAGATCAAAGCTGCCGACTCTGTGACCACGTTGGCCGCGATGACGTCGCCCACATAAACGATGGTCACGAAAGTGAGCAGAGCCAGGAAGCCGCGCGCTACAGGGCTGCGGAAGTTGTAGGTGGAAATGTACACCAGCAGCGAAAAGGCAATGATCACGTTCGCCGATGATAGGATCAGATTGCCCAAGGCCAAGATAGAGGTGATGGTCAGACTCTGTGCGCTCATCCGCGAATCCCCAAAACCCAATACACATAATAGTAAACAACGACCACGTTGAACAAGAGACTGTCTATGCGGTCTAGCATTCCCCCATGCCCAGGGATCAGGTTACTCGAATCCTTGACCCCCACTTGTCGTTTTATCACGGACTCGCTCAGATCACCAAAGGTGGAGGCGAGCACGCCAAGCACGCCGAGGGCAAGAGCATGAAACCAGGGGAGCCGCATCAGAGTGCCTATCAGCAGGCTGGCAGCGATGCCTCCAATGAGGCCGCCAAT
Organism: uncultured Anaerolineae bacterium; assembly: GCA_964412315.1. Lineage (GTDB taxonomy): Bacteria > Chloroflexota > Anaerolineae > JAAYEA01 > JAAYEA01 > CAYPON01. The sequence continues at coordinate 1,382 of CAYPON010000090.1, forward strand.
GGCGCCCTCGCGCGTCTTTTTCGGGCTGATCTTGAGGAAAAAGGGATGTCTCCCCAAATTGCAGCCCACAAAATACGCCGCAGAATCGCAGGCCCAGGTGATAGCGAACATAAGAGCAACCCAATACAGCCCATTTTCCAGACCGCGCAGGGCGACGAAGTGACTGGCAGCCCAGCCGATATAGACCGCGCCGGCCAGGTTCGTGGCCCAACTCGCTAGCGATCCCGGTGCGTTGGCCCGAAACACCTGCCAGGTCATGAGCAACATGGAAATGAGCGCCAGGCTCCCTCCGGCAAGGCGCAGGCCGGGAAAACGAGCGTCGAGCAGAAAAAGCAAGATGAGGAGAAGCGTTAGAGGATAAGAGGGATGATACCCACCGATCTTTAGCAGGTGAAGGTACTCGTACCCCGCCCACAAAGCCGCCACGCCGACCAGGCCGAAGAACCAGGAGCCTCCCTGGTAAGTGGCAAAAAGTACAATAGGGATGAGCACCATCGCACTAAGCACTCGCTGTAGTAACACATTCCCTCCCCTGTCATGAAGGAAAGCAGGCGGTGAGACACCTCTCTTGCTATTTCACCTGCACACCCAATAGCCCGAAGCGGCGTTCCCGCTGGCTATAAGCGAGCAAAGCGCGATAAAGCTCATCCTTATCGAAATCGGGCCAATATGTAGGGGTAACATAATACTCAGCGTAAGCAGCCTGCCAGATCAAAAAGTTGCTCAAGCGCATCTCACCAGCGGTACGAATCACGAGATCAGGGCCAGGAATATCAGGGGCGTATATGTACTGGCTGACAAGAGCCTCGTCCACGGCTTCGGACGGAACGCCATCCCTGATGATCCGCCGTATGGCATCTACGATCTCTGCCCGCCCACCGTAGTTTAGCGCCACGCACAGAATGAGGCGATCATTTCCCGCCGTGAGTTGCAGGGCGTCCTTGATCTTTTGCTGCAAAACGGGAGCCAGGCCATCCAGACGGCCCAGATGCCGCACCTGTACGCCCTTCTTGTGCAACTCGGCGGTCTCGCGCTCTATGACGTCCTCCAGAATGCCCATCAGGCCGCGAACTTCCTCCAGAGGTCGGCCCCAGTTCTCCGTGGAAAAAGCGAAAAGGGTTACATACTTGACGCCGAACTCCACAAACGCTTCCAGCACTCGACGGATATTCTCTACCCCGGCACGATGACCGGCGAGGCGAGGCAAGCCCCTGCGCTGCGCCCAACGCCCGTTCCCGTCCATAATGATGGCCACATGGCGCGGGACTTTTTCCAGGGGCGCCACTGCCGAAGCTTTCTTGGCCATCAGATTTCCATGATCTCCTTTTCTTTCGCTTGCCCGATCTCCGTCATCCGCTCAGTGTATTTGTCCGTCAGTTCCTGTAACTTGTCGCGAGCTTGATAGAACTCATCTTCGGAGATCATCTTTTCTTTTTCCACCTCGCGGATATCCTCGAGGCCGTCGCGCCGGCAGTTGCGTATGGCGATCCTCCCCTCTTCGACGCGACGGCCGACGACTTTGACCAATTCCTGTCGGCGTTCCTCCGTCAGCCGGGGAATCGGCAGGCGGATGAGCTTGCCGTCATTGTTGGGAGTCAGTCCCAGGTCCGACTTGAGAATCGCTCTCTCGATTGCTGAGAGGGAGCCGGCATCCCACGGCCTGATGACAAGCAAACGAGGCTCTGGCGCAGAGATCGTAGCCAGTTGGTTGAGCGGTATAACGGTGCCGTAATACTCCACTTTCAGGCGCTCCACAAGGGCGGGTGAGGCTCTACCGGTGCGGATGGTCATAAGATCCGCCTGTAACACCTCGGTGGCTTTACGCATCTTGTCTTCGGTATCTTTTAGTATGTCATCCACCAACTCGTTGGACATGGATGAATCCCTCCCATGCTTAGCGGGAAACAATTGTCCCGATATTCTCTCCCAGGACAACGCGCTCGATCTCATTATCCTGGTCTAGTTTGAAGACAATGATCGGCAGGTCGTTGTCCATGCAGAGGGACAGAGCTGTGCTGTCCATCACTTTGACGCCCATATTGAGGGCCTCGATATAACTGAGCCTCTCGAAGCGCTTCGCCTGGGGATTGGTTACCGGGTCAGAGTCATAGACCCCATCCACCTTGGTAGCCTTCAAGAGCACATCGGCCCCTATCTCCATGGCCCTCAGCGCCGCTGCTGTATCAGTTGTAAAATAGGGATTGCCTGTGCCAGCCCCAAAGATCACCACATATCCCTGCTCCAACTGATGAATGGCACGCCTGCGAATGTACGGTTCGGCAACGGCCCGCATTTCGATGGCCGTTTGCACCCGCACGACCACGCCCATGCGCTCCAGGGCATCCTGCAAGGCCAGGGAATTGATCACCGTCGCCAACATCCCCATATAATCCGCCTGGGCACGCTCCATCCCCCGCGAGATGCCATCCACGCCACGCCAGATATTGCCCGATCCGATGACGATGCCCACTTGAACCTGGTGTGCGAGCACGCGCTTGATCTGGGCAGCTACTTGCTCCGCCCGCAAAGGGCTAATGCCATATCCCTGCACTCCACCTAACGATTCACCGCTCAATTTGAGCAAGATTCTCTTGTATTGCGGTTCTGCCATTCACTCTTTCCTTCGCCAGATTCTGCTAGACCAACGTTATTCTATAGTCAGCGGATTAAGCAGATTAAGCGGATTAGCATGAACCTGATCGCTCAATCCGCTTAATCTGCCGACTCATCGCTACTGCTGTTCGCCAAGCTCGTAGCGGACAAACCTCCGCACGACGATGTTTTCCCCGACCGCAGCGATCTTGGCGGTAACCAGATCTCTGATTTTCATATCACCATTCTTGATGAAAGGCTGTTCCATCAGGCAAGCTTCCTCATAAAACCTGGCCAGCTTGTTTTGGAGGATCTGCTCAATGACATGCGCCGGTTTTGCGGCTCCTTCAAACTCGGCGCGATATTTCCGCAGCTCGCTTTCTACTACCTCGGCGGGCACATCCTCAGGCCGCAGATAACTGGGGCGAGTAGCGACAACCTGCATCGCCAGGTCGTGAGCGAGTTCCTTGAATTGATCGGTGCGCGCCACGAAATCCGTCTCGCAATTCACCTCCACCAAGGCTGCTACCTTACCCCCGGCATGGACGTAGGCCTCGACCAGGCCCTGTTTCGCTTCGCGGTCCGCTTTCTTCGCCGCGATAGAGGCCCCCCTCTTGCGGAGGATCTCCATCGCCCTGTCCAAGTCGCCTTGCGCCTCCTGCAATGCTTTTTTGCAGTCCAATATGCCAGCATTCGTGACCTGCCGGAGGTTTTTCACCATTTCCGTTGTGATCTCCATTGTTAACCCTCTTCGCCCTCTTCTTCCTCTTCCTCATATTCGTCAGATTCATCTTCATCACTGAGTTCGTCCTCGGTTTCTGGCTCGAAAACGCGAGGAAGATCGGGACTGACGGCCTCCATCTCGGCACTGATCTCCGCGATGTATCCTTCAGGCTGCACTTCCTCTTCTTTGCCTTCCTCCGCCATAACCACGCCGCGCATCTGCTGCCCCTCGATCACAGCATCGGCGATCTTGGTCGTAATCAGCTTGATGGCGCGGATGGCATCATCGTTGGCAGGGATAATGTAATCAACCGGGTCCGGGTCGCAGTTTGTGTCCACCATCGCCACGATAGGAATGCCTAGAGTGTTGGCCTCTTGGACGGCAATGGCCTCTCGATGAACATCGCTGATGAACACAGCTTCCGGCAAACGCCGCATATTGCGGACGCCGCCGAACCGCTCTTGCAGTCTTGCCAACTCGCGCTCTTTGCCCAATGCCTCCCTCTTGGGCAAGCGACTGAATTCATTTTTCACCTGCTGCTCTTCCAGCTCGATCATATAATCCGTGCGCTGCCGGATGGTGCGAAAGTTGGTCAGTGTTCCGCCCAACCACCGGAAAGCGACATGGGGCATAGCGCACCGCTCCGCCTGCGATTGGATGCTGTCCTGCGCCTGTTTCTTGGTGCCCACAAAGAGCACAACCCCACCTTCCGCCACCGTATCGCGGATAAAGCTGTATGCCTCTTCCAGCCGGGCAATCGTCTGTTGAAGGTCTATGATATGGATCCCATTGCGCTCAGTAAAGATAAAAGAGCGCATTTTCGGATGCCAACGCCGGCTACGATGGCCAAAATGCACACCCGCTTCCAAAAGCTCTTTCATTGAAACAACTGCCACAGAAATGCCTCCTTTGTTTTTGTTATACGTCCGCTTCCGTCACCCCGTACAAGGACCACACCCGACCTGGCAGCTTTCGGACCAGGGCGCAGGGCTGACCAAAACTCTGCCTGCTGTAGGATCGAATATGGCACACCCTGTTTGGTAGGATAGCGTGTTTATTAGGGGCGATTTGCCCAAGCGGTAAGTATACCACAGAGTGGATAGACAGGCAAATCACGCAAATTCTCTTGGTTCGGTTCTTCCGCGCTCGGCAATAGTTTATTTTGCCCATTCTGCGATTTGGCAGTAGAATGAGTGGGCTTGAATGTCAGCCAAGCAGGAGAAGTATTATGCTGGACATGTTTTTCAATCCCCAATCTGTGGCCGTCATTGGCGCCTCACAAGATGAGACCAAATTAGGGCATGGTATACTCAAGAACATTGTCCAGTACGGCTACCCGGGCCAGGTGTATCCCATTAACCCCAAAGCCGCTGAAATCCTGGGCCTGAAAAGCTACCACAGTGTGCTGGCAGTACCCGATCCTATTGATCTGGCCGTGATCGTAATTCCTAGCCAACTCGTAGCAGGTGTCTTGAAGGAGTGTGGCCAAAAAGGCATCAAAGGTGTGATCATTATTACCGCTGGCTTCCGTGAAGCAGGACGGGAAGGGGTCCGGATGGAGCATGAGCTTCTAGAGATCGCCTCGCAATATGGCATCCGCATCATCGGTCCCAATTGCCTGGGCATTATTGACACCTTGAGGCCCTTGAACGCCTCCTTTGCTGTCGGTATGCCCCCCAAAGGTGCCATTGCCTTCATGTCGCAGTCAGGCGCTCTGTGTACGGCCATCCTGGACTGGGCTTTGGCGGAAAATATCGGGTTCTCCCGTTTTGTCAGCCTGGGAAACAAAGCTGACGTCAACGAGATTGACCTGCTAGGAGCATGGGAAAATGACTCTCAGTCGCGCGTGATCATCAGTTACATGGAGGGACTGCCGAACGGGCAACGTTTTATGGAAGTCGCCCGACGTGTCACTCAGAAAACACCGGTCATCGCTGTCAAGTCGGGCAAGACGGCCGCTGGATCTCGCGCCGTTTCCTCACATACGGGATCGCTCGCCGGATCGGAGCGAGCTTATGATGCGGCCTTCCGGCAATCGGGCGTCCTGCGCGCCGAATCCGTCGAGCAACTGTTCGACTATTCTCTCGCCTTTGCCTATCAGCCTCGCTTGAAAGGGGAGAACATTGCTATTGTCACCAATGCTGGCGGTCCGGGTATCATGGCCACCGACGCACTGGAAACATCGGGATTGAACTTGGCTTCTCTGGACAAAAGTACTATAGACCTTTTGCATGAAAAGCTGCCCGCGGCCTCCAATATCTATAATCCCATTGACGTGCTGGGAGATGCCCTGGCCGACCGTTACGCAATGGCTATCGAAGCAGCCCTCAAGGATGTCAACGTCAATGGTCTGTTGGTGATCCTCACCCCACAGGTGAGAACAGAGATCGAAAAGACAGCACAGGTTGTTGGGGAGATTGTCGCACGATTCGACAAACCTGTCCTGGGCGTTTTTATGGGTGAGGCAAAGGTGAGCGCTGGGGCCAAGATCCTCAATACTTACCGCGTGCCCAATTATTCCTTCCCGGAGCGGGCCGTCGGCGCTCTGCGGGCCATGCTGGATTATCATCGCTGGTTGCAGCGGCCGCCATTAGAGACCATGACTTTCGACGTAGACAGAGCCACGGTGCGCAAGATCTTTGACCGCGCCAGGAGCGAGAACCGGCTGGCCCTCGGTGACGCTGAGGGGCGCGAGGTTCTCACTGCCTATGGCATACGCATCCCGCGTTCGGAGTTGGCCAAGTCGCCGGATGAGGCGGTGGAGATCGCCCATTCGATAGGCTATCCTGTTGTCATGAAGATCGCTTCGCCAGACATCCTCCACAAATCGGATATCGGTGGGGTGCGCCTTAACGTGCGCGACGCCGATCACGTGCGGGATACTTTCGATATCCTTATCTACCGCGCTCAGCGTTACATGGCGGATGCGCAGATTTGGGGTGTGCTGGTGCAAGAGATGGTCACCAGGGGAAAAGAGACCATCATCGGCGTCAATCGGGATCCCCAATTTGGCCCTCTTTTGATGTTCGGCCTGGGAGGGATCTACGTCGAGGTTCTCAAAGACGTTACTTTCCGTGTGCCACCGATATCTCCCCAGGAAGCTCGTGAGATGATTTCCGAGATACGTGCTTATCAGTTGCTACGAGGTGTGCGGGGTCAAAAGCCCTCGGATCTGGATGCTATAGCCGACTGCCTTCTCCGCGTGGTGCAGTTGGTGACCGACTTTCCCGAGATTGCGGAAATGGACATCAATCCGCTCATGGTTAACGAGGCAGGGGCAGGCGCTATAGCAGTAGACATGCGGTTCATTCTGAGTTCATAATGAAGGAGGATTTCCTTATGGCAAACCTGTATATCATTTCTCCTGAAGGCTTTTCAGGAAAAAGTGCCCTCTGTATCGGGCTGGGAAGGCAATTTCAGCGCGATGGGTTCTCCGTAGGCTACATGAAGCCGGTGAGTACGACAGCTAAACGCATCGCCGGACACCCCGTTGATGAAGACGCCGAGTTCATCAGGCGCATGTTCAACCTGGCCGAGCCTTTGGATGTCCTCGTCCCTGTCTGCATCGAGCCGTTTTACATCGAGTCTGCTCTGAGGGGACAGAGAGAGGACTATGCAAGCAAAGTGATCACTGCCTTTAAGCAGGCTTCCGCCGGAAAGGATATCATGCTCCTGGAGGGAAATAGCAGCCTTGCCTCCGGCTCACTGGTCAATCTGCCTCCTCACGAGGTCGCCCGCTTGCTCCAGGCACATGTGTTGCTGACCGTCAGGTATACGTCGGATCTCGTCGTGGATGCCATTTTAGCATCTGCCCGGATACTGGGGGAGGCCATGCTCGGCTGCGTGATCAATGCCGTGCCGGCGGGACGAATGGAATTCGTCAAGGGCGTTATAATTCCTTTCCTGGAGCAAAGGAACATTCATGTGTTTGCCGTCCTACCCCAGGAGCGCATCTTGCAGTCCGTCAGCATCAGGGAGCTGACAGAGGCGTTAGGTGGAGAGGTGCTTTGCGCCGAGTCGCACCTGGATGAGCTAGTGGAGAGTCTGATGGTCGGCGCGATGAGCGTCGAATCCGCCCTGAGCTTTTTCCGGCGTAAGGCAAACAAGGCCGTGATCACCGGTGGCGACAGGCCGGACATCCAACTCGCTGCTTTGGAAACTTCTACCAGGTGCCTGATCCTCACTGGCAATCTGTATCCAAGCCCGATCATCCTGACTCGCGCTGAAGACTTGGGCGTGCCAATGGTCTTGGTCAAACAGGATACGCTGACAGCCGCGCAGATCAGCCAACAGTTCTTTGAAAAACCCCGTTTCCAGCAAAGGAAGAAACTGGCTCGTTTCGAGCAGATGCTGACCGAGCAATTTGACTTTCCGTCGCTTTACCAAGCGCTGAACCTGAAGCCTTCCAAATAGCAGCTAGAGGAGTGAAGCCGATGATAGAAATTGAAGATATCGTAGCGCGAGAGGTTCTCGATTCACGGGGAAATCCCACCGTGGAAGTCGAGGCATATCTGGTTGATGGGTCCGTGGGGCGCGCCATAGCGCCCTCCGGAGCCTCGACAGGCGCCCATGAGGCGCTGGAGTTGCGCGATAACGACACTACTCGATACGGTGGCAAAGGCGTGCTGAAGGCGGTCGAGAATGTTAACACGACCATCTCGGCGGAACTGGTGGGCATGGATGCCCTGGATCAGGTGGGCATTGATGAGTTCCTGATCAGCCTGGATGGCTCACCCAACAAAGGCCAACTGGGAGCCAACGCGATCTTAGGGGTCTCGCTGGCTGTGGCCAAGGCTGCGGCCAATGCGCTGGAACTGCCCCTTTTCCGTTATCTGGGTGGCGTAGCGGCACGCACCCTTCCTGTGCCGATGATGAACATCTTGAATGGCGGCAAACACGCGGCCAATAGCACCGATTTGCAAGAGTTCATGATCATGCCGGTCGGCGCGCCCAGCTTCCGCGAGGCCCTGCGCTGGTGCGCCGAGGTTTATCAGAACCTTAGAAAAGTCCTTGCCAGCAAAGACTACAACACGAATGTGGGCGACGAGGGAGGCTTTGCGCCTTCCCTGGGGTATAATGCCGAAGCCATTGAAGTCATCCTTCAGGCCATCGAGAAGGCAGGATATCGCCCCGGCGAGGATATCTACATCGCCCTTGACCCGGCAGCCAGCGAGATTTACGAAGATGGTGTATATCATCTGAAGAAGGAGGGCCGCATGCTTAGTGGGCCGGCGATGGTGGACTTTTACGAAACGTGGGTCAGCAAGTACCCGATCATCTCCATCGAGGACGGCCTGGCCGAGGACGATTGGGACCATTGGGTGCTGCTGAAGAAGCAGATCGGCAACCGCGTGCAAATCGTGGGCGATGATCTGCTCGTGACCAATGTGGAGCGGGTGCAGAAGGCCATCGAACTCGACGCAGCCAATGCCCTGCTTTGTAAAGTCAACCAGATCGGCACCTTGACGGAGGCTATCGCTGCCGTGACCATGAGCCAGCGGGCTGGTTGGACGGCCATCGTCTCCCATCGCAGCGGCGAGTCGGAGGATACCACCATCGCCGATCTCGTGGTCGCCTTGAATACTGGCCAGATCAAGACGGGCGCGCCCTGCCGCAGCGATCGCGTCGCCAAGTACAACCAGTTGCTGCGCATCGAGGACATGCTGGGAGAATCTGCCCTCTATCCTGGCATGAAGGCTTTTTACAATATCAAACGATAAACGCACGCTTCGGATGAGAGGCTGTTGGTGGGGCATCCGGTTTTCATAACGGCAAATCCCGCCGTACCAAGTCCTCGTAGCCCTCCCGCCGCTGGATCAAGTGTGCCTTTCCCTCCCGAACCAGCACCACCGCTGGCCGGCAGGCCAGGTTATAGTTGCTGGCCAGGCTCAGACAATATGCCCCTGCCGTGGGCAGGGCAAGCAAGTCCCCCGGCTGCAAAGGTGGAAGCCAGGCGTCCCGAATGAGAACATCGCCGGACTCACAATAGCGGCCAGCGATGGTCACCTTCTCCGTTGGCTGCTTATTGGCCTTATTGGCTGCCAGGACGGAATACTTGGCTTGGTACAAAGCGGGACGCACGTTATCCGCCATACCGCCGTCTACAGCCACATAGGTGCGCACCCCAGGGATCACTTTGCGGCTGCCCACGGTATACAGCGCCACTCCTGCTGGCCCGACGATGGAACGGCCCGGCTCCAGGATCAACTTGGGCAAGGACAGGCCATGTCGCTTACATTCCTCGATCACAGCCTCCGTCACCCTTTGCACAAAGCCCTCGATAGATATTTTGCGATCCTCCGGAGTATAGGGAACGCCCAGGCCTCCGCCAGGACTGAATTCCTGCAGGATAAACCTATGCTTCTTTCCCATTCCCGCGCTAAAGGCTAGCAAAATCCTAACTGCTTCTACAAAAGGCTCGAGATCGAGGATCTGCGACCCGATGTGCGCATGAACGCCCACGACTTGCACGCCAGGCAGGGAGGAGGCGTACTGCAAAGCCTTTTCCGCATCCCCCGTGACAATGGGCAGGCCGAATTTGGAATCCACAAGGCCAGTGCGAATATGAGCGTGAGTGTGGGCATCTATCCCCGGCGAGAGGCGCAGCCAGATATGTGCAGGCTCCACTCTCCCGGCAGTGATCTCTCCCAGAAGCTGCAGTTCATCTAGGTTATCCACGACGATGCGGCCAATGCCCCAAGCCAACGCCTGCTCTAGCTCAGGTCGCGCCTTGTTATTGCCATGAAAAGCCACCTGCTCCGGCGGAAAGCCGGCAGCCTGTGCCACAAAGATCTCCCCGCCCGAAACTACATCTAAACCCAGGCCTTCCTCGGCGAATAGTTGAGCCAAAGCGCGGCAAAGATAGGCTTTGCTGGCGTAGGCGATCTGCCCTAGGGCTGGATAGTACGCCTCCAATGCGGAGCGAAAGGCTTGGCAGCGATGTCGCAGCGTCAATTCGTCGAAAACGTAGAGTGGCGTGCCGAATTGCCGCTTCAGTTCCTGGACAGGACATCCGCCCAAAATGAGTTGCCCTTTCTCATCTATGGCGGCGGTTTCCGGCAGAAGGGGGGCATTTCGGTCGGTTTCATGTGATACCTGCCATTAGCAAACCGAGTTTCTCGCGCGTCGCCTTTTCAGCCGGCAGCATATCTATGATTTTCCCTTTGTACATCACGGCGATGCGATCCGCCAGCGACATGATCTCATCGAGTTCGGCGGAGACCAAAAGCA
>CAYPON010000091.1:0-2070 GCA_964412315.1 uncultured Anaerolineae bacterium
CGGTGCCTGGGGTGAGCCAGACGCCCGCCTCTTCCAGGACGCGCTCGGCATAGCTCGCGCAGGTGTAACCTTGGGGAACGTGGGCCCAGACGTAAAGGCCGCCCTTTGGCTTTTCCGCGCTCATCCCCGCCTTGGGCAGGAACTCCATCACCACATCGCGCCGCCGCCGGTAAATCTCGTTCCTCTCCGGCAGCCAGCTCTGGTCGCCGTTCAGAGCGAAGGTAGCCGCCATCTGCACCGGCATAAAGATGCCCGAATCTATGTTCGTCTTGACGCGGGCCAGGGCGTCTATCGCCTCAGCGTTGCCCACAGCCATGCCGATGCGCCAGCCAGCCATGTTGTAGGTCTTGGACAGCGAGTTGAACTCGATGGCTACATCCTTCGCCCCAGGGATTTGCAGGATGCTGGGAGCGACATAGCCGTCGAAGGTGACGTCGCAATAGGGATTGTCGTGGCAGAGCAGGATGCCGAATCTCCGACAAAAGCTGACGCATTCAGCAAAGAAATCCAGGTCGGCCACAGCACCAGTCGGGTTGTTCGGATAGCTGATCCAGAGGGTCTTGGCCTTTTCGGCGATCTCGGCTGGGATGGCGGAGAGGTCGGCCTGGTAACCTTTTTCTGCCAGGAGAGGCATGTAGTAAGCCTGCCCGCCAGCGAGCATGGCGCCAAGGCTATAGGTCGGATAGCCGGGGTCCGGGACGATAACGATGTCGCCGGGATCCACAAAAGCCAGGTTGATGTTGGCAATCCCCTCTTTGGAGCCAATGAGCGAGAGCACCTCAGTGTCGGGGTTCAATTCGACGCCGAAACGACGCCGATAGTAACCGGCCACGGCCTGGCGGAAGGCGAGTATGCCGTAGTAACCGGCGTAACCGTGGGTGTCCTCTCGCAAGGCAGCCTGATATAGAGCGTCTACAATCGGCTTGGGCGGAGCCAAATCAGGGCTGCCGATCCCCAAATCAATGACATCAATGCCCTTTTTCTTCAGCGAGGCGATCTTGGCGCCGGCTTGGGCGAACACGTAAGGTGGCAGGTTTTCTAGGCGTTGGGCAAGTTTCATCCTACTTCTCTCCATTCTAGCTGTCAGCTTTCAGCCGCAGAAACACATGGAATCACTCAGAATGATTTCCTGTGTGCTTCTGTATCGTGCTGCGGCTTAGAGAGTAGCTGCTTTTACTTCAGTAGCTCCTCCAGCACCCTCCCCACTCGCATAAGGCTCTCCGGGCTGACCTTATCGGGTGTGTCCTGGGTGGTGTGCCAGTAAGGGTAGTCCAGGTCTATCAGATCCACGGCCTTGATCCCCTTGCGGAGAAAGGGGGTGTGGTCATCAATGACATTATACTTGTATTCGGGAATGAAAGCTTCCCGGTAGCCCAGTTGAGAAGCGATCTCCCAAATCCGCCACTGCAAATCGCGGTCGGAGCTGTGCTCCCAGAAGATCCCCTGCTGCGCATCGCCGATCATGTCCACGACGATGACGTAGACAGGTTCTTTCTCCAGATGGTCGGCCACGTACTGTGCCCCGACAGACCAGGGCCAGCCATTGATCCTGCCCTGATCTTCCGCGTCGAAGAAGGCCAGCCAGAGCTCGGAGACAAGCTTGCCCCGATCCAGACAACGCGCCAGTTCCAGAAGCACGGCCACGCCGCTTGCGCCGTCGTTGGCCCCAAGGACCGGTGCGTTGCGATCCGCCGGGTCGGAATCGGCGAAGCGGCGCGTGTCATAGTGCGCGCCCAGGATGACCAGGGGGCCTTTCCCCTCCCCCAACTTGCCGATGATGTTCCGCAGGTGGACACCCTGGTAATCGAACTCCTGCGTGACGACCCGGCATTTCTGCCGCTGCAACTCGCGGATGATATAATCGCCGACGGCCTGATGCCCCCGGCTACCGGGATAGCGCGGCCCCAGGTTGCATTGCGCCTGGACGTGGCGGTAAGCCGCCTGCCCGTCGAAAGTGCGGCGGGGCTGACAGCCGACAGTCAGCAGAAGCATGAGAAACAACAGAAACCCGGGTTCTTTGGCAATCACTCGCATCCTATCTGTTTATCTACCACGAAGGACACCAAGAGC
>CAYPON010000091.1:2170-11794 GCA_964412315.1 uncultured Anaerolineae bacterium
CCATTATAGTTGGAAAGGTGGATATTGACCAACCGCCCTTTCATCTGCTCGTAAGCGGCCAGGATGTCTATGCCCCAAGTTCCAAAGTGCGTCGTGTCCAGGGTGAGGTGGGGAAAACGCTGCAGGCCTCTCAGATTGTTCAGGCGATAGGGGTTCAGTCGCCAAAGCCCCCAACGCCTGCACGGCATGTTCTCCACCCCGATGGAGACGCCCGTCTCCGCCTCGTAGGTGGGCAGTTCGTCCGACAGCCAGCGCACGTAATTTCCATCGCGCGGCCAGCCCGGAATTGGCAGATAGGGGCGCCGCGGCAGCAGGCTGGAGAGGATGAGCATCTCGTGCCAACGGAAGGGGAGATGGACGACCACCACTTCGACGCCCAAGGCTTGTGCCAGGGCGACCGTCTTCTTTAGGCGTGGCAATTGCTCCACTTCCCACCCCTCTACCCGCCAGGCGAAGGGGCTATGCAGGCTGAGGATCGGCAACTGGCATCGCTCCCGCAAGCCGTCAAGGAAGTCAGCCTGGCGCGTGTCCCAGCGTTCATCCACCAAGACCTCCACGCCTGCAAATCCGGCCTCGGCAGCCAGCGCAAAGGCACGCTCCAGGCCATAATTGTACAATGATCCAGTCGAAAGTGCGAGCATCGGCTATTTATCCCCGGTAAGAAAGAGATCTTTTTCGTGAACTTCGTGTTCTTCGTGGTTATTCTTTCCTCCGACGTATAACAGAATAGCCTCCAAGTCGCAGAGAGCGCGGTCGGCGTAGGCTTGGGCGCGCCGGCGCTTGCCCCGCGTAGAGCCAGATAGTGGCGGCAAGAGGCCAAAGTTGGGTTTCATCGGCTGGAAATGCTCGCTTTCCGCCGAGGCTACGTAATGGCAGAGCGCACCGATCATGGTCGTACGTGGGAATACGAGCAGTGGCTGCCCCCTGGCCAGACGTGCAGCGTTGAGGCCTGCCACCAGACCGCTGGCTGTCGAGCCGACATACCCCTCCGTGCCGGTGATCTGCCCGCCGAAGAAAAGATTGCGCTGCTTGCGGCACTGCATCGTCGCCTGCAAAAGGGCGGGCGCGTTGATAAAAGTGTTGCGGTGCATCTGGCCATAACGCACGAATTCGGCGTGCTCCAGCCCCGGAATCATGCGAAAGACGCGCTCCTGCTCCCCCCAGCGCAGGTTCGTCTGAAAGCCCACGAGATTATAGAGTGTCCCAGCCAGGTTATCCTGTCGCAATTGCACCACGGCGTAGGGCCGCCTATTGGTGCGGGGATCCACCAAACCGACCGGCTTGAGCGGGCCGAAGACCAGGGCCTCCTCACCACGCGCGGCGATCACTTCCACCGGCAGGCAAGCCTCGAAGAAGCGGGGGTCTTCCCGCTCGAAATCGCGCAGGGGGATCTTTTCCGCCACTAGCAGGGCCTCACGGAAGGCAAGATACTCCTCGTGGGTCATCGGACAGTTGACATAATCTCCGTCACCGCGCCCGTAGCGCGAGCCGCGAAAGACCTTGCTCTGGTCAATGGATTCCAGGGTGGCGATGGGGGCCATGGCGTCGTAGAAATAGAGATGCTCCGCCCCGGCCAGGGCAGCGATGACCTGTGAAAGGGCAGGCAAGGTCAGCGGCCCAGTGGCCACCACCGTCGGGACATCGGCGGGCAACGCCGTGACCTCCTGGCGGCGGAGGGTGACGCGCGGGTGGGAGGTGATCCGCTCCGTGACCAGCCGGGAAAAGCCCTCGCGATCCACGGCCAAGGCCCCGCCAGCGGGAAGCGCCGTCGCATCCGCACAGGCCAGGATCAGAGAGCCTAGCCGCCGTAATTCTTCTTTTAGGAGGCCGGGGGCGCGATCCGGGAGATTAGAGCCGAGGGAGTTGCTGCAGACCAACTCCGCCAGATAGCCGGTGGTATGCGCGGGCGTCTGTTCTTGCGGGCGCATCTCGTAGAGCGTGACATGGACGCCCTGCTCCGCCGCCTGCCAGCCGGCCTCGCTGCCCGCCAGCCCGCCGCCGATGACGATAACTCTGTCCGTTGACAGCCCTCCTTACCCTGCGCAAAACCGTCGCACGACATCATATAGCACGCGCATCCCAAACATGAGATTTTGCACTGACAGCCTCTCATTATGCGCGTGGGCCAGCTCCAGCACGGAGATCCCCGGCTCCTGCTTCATGGGCGAAAAGCCGTAGATGCGTTTGCCTTGCGCGACGAGGAAACGGCCATCGGTGCCGCCGGGAACCATGAAGGGGATGGCGACGCTGCCAGGGTCATGCTCTGCCAGCGCCTGCCCGAACAGACGATACAAATCGGTGCGATAGTCTACCTCGGTACCCTCGCTGGTCTTGATTGGCTCGACTTCCGCTTTGTCACCGAGATAGGGGCGCAATTCGGTGAGCAGACTTTGGAAGTCCTGCCCAGGCAGCACCCGACCATCAATCTGCGCCTCGGCGGTGGAGGGGATGACATTGGTCTTTTCCCCGGCGCGCAGGATCGTGGGAGAGGCCGTGTTGTGGGTGATAGCCCAGAGGATCGGCCCCAGTACCCCCTGAGAGGGGAGAAGTCGGACGAGGAGTGGACTGAGCCAGGGCACCAGCATCCCGCGCAAAAGCCAGGATGCCGGGAACCTGAGGACGTGGCTAAGGCCGCCGATCATCTCGCGCACAGTGGCTGTGTTGTGCTGCGGCAGGCGCGCAGTCCCGGCGCGGCCGATGACCGCAGCCAAGTCAACGACGGCGTTTTCCCCTTTGGGAATGGAGGCGTGGCCCGGCTTTCCTTTGACGCGAATCCTGAACCAACAGACTCCTTTCTCGGCGGTTTGCACAAGGTATACAGATCGCTCATTGATCTTGAGGCCAAAGCCGCCCCCCTCGTTGATACTGTAGTCGCAATCCAATAGCTCCGGGCGGTTTTCAAGGAGCCACTTCACCCCCCAGTCTCCGCCCATCTCTTCATCGGCGGTTGCTGCCAGGGTGATGCCCTTTTTCAGGCGAATGCCTTCACGCTTGAGGAGCAGGAGCACCATCAACTCCTGGATAGTGAGTTGCTTGGTATCCACTGCGCCCCGCCCCCAGACGTAGCCATCCACCAACTCTCCGCCGAAAGGATTGTGCTGCCAGGCCTGCGGCTCGGTGGGAACCACGTCGAGATGAGAGAGAAAGAGGAGGGGTTTCTCTCCTGCCGGCCCTTCCAGTCGGCCCAAAACGCTCCCCCGTCCTGGCGCGGATTCCACCACTTGGGCAGGGATGCCCTCCCGGCTCAGGATGTCGGCCAAATACTGGGCAGCAGCAGTCTCGTTCCCCGGCGGGTTAGTGGTATTGATGCGCAAAAGGGCGCGAAAATAACCCAAAGATTCCTGTTCGACAGCTTGCCAGTTTATGGTCATAGTGCCCCCCTTTTGAATGATATGCTATCAACTTTCGCTTTTCACTGCTAGGAAGTTGGCAACTGGAAGTTGATAGCTGGCGGCCTCCTTCAGCGGAGAAGGCGCGCGCCGCGCTCATCGTCGCGGGCCCACCAACGTCGGCGGAGGTGAGGCCAGGTCAGTTCCTCACGGGTAAACCGTGAGCGTTCCTTGGGGCTGAGTTGGTTGAGGAGGTGAAGAAACTCTTCCTCTAGAGGGTCACATGGCATCGGTTTAGGGACCGTGTTCATTGTTTTTCGTTCCTTTCCCCCCAACGATATGCACCTCGCCCTGTTCCTGGGCCAGTTGAACCTGCAATCGCAACTGGGCAATAGCCTCGCGCCGCCGCCAAACAGGGAGTTGCTGGAGAAGCTCCAGAGCCTCGGCCAGTTGCGCCTCGGTCTGATCCGCAGGTTGCAGATAGCCTGCCAGCCGGAAGAGGTTCTCGGCGGGCACGTTAAAAAAGCCGGCCAGGGCCACCAGGGTTTGCGCTGATGGTCTGACGGCGCCCCGGATGATAGCGCTGATGGCGGCATTGTGCAACCCGGCACCGAGCGATGCTCCTCGTCGCGATATGCGCCTTTCCCGACAAAGCTGAACCAAGTATTGGCCTAACGCATTTACAGCCATCGGTTTTTCCCCTTTGGTGTTTGTTCAAAACGCGTAGCCTCAGGCTTTACGCCTGCGCACCCGTGGGGAGTGTGGCTACCGGTTATCCTGTTATCTCCCCTTTTTCCAGTTCGGCCAGGAAACGGCGGGCCATCTCCTCCCAAGGGGAACGAAGCCCTTTCACGGTTTCCAGGCTTTTCAGGAAGTATTGGCGGGCGCTGGCGGATTCACCCTCCGTGGCCGCGAGGATGCCCATGTTGATCAGGCTGGAGGCGATCTCCTCACTATCGTCCAGTTCCTCGGCTGCCGCCAGGCCGCGTTCGTAGAAGGCACGCGCTGTGGCATAGTCCCCTTGCTCATGGGCGAGGTTGCCCAGTTGGTTGAGAGATTGGAGCGCACCTTTGGGGTTGCTAATGGACTCATAAATCCCACGGGCGCGTTCATAAAGCTGTCGTGCCGCGTCGTATTCTCCCCGCTGTTGGGCGAGCGTGCCAAGTTGATGCAGCGTGGAAGCGACCCCAGCATGGTCGCCGAGGGACTCTTCGATCTCCAGCGAACGCTGGTAGAAGCGGCGGGCCAGGTCATATTCTTCTTGCACCTGGGTGATCACGCCGAGCCGATGGAGGGAGCGGGCGATACCTTCCTGGTTGTCTATGGCCTCAAAGTGTTCGAGGGCCTTCTGGTAAAGCTCGTAGGCTTCCCCCAGGTTGTCCTCTTCATAGGCGATGATGCCAAGCTGCTGACAGACGATGGCCAGCCCATGCCGCTCGCCGAGCGCGGCAAAGATTTCGAGGGCACGCCGCAGGAGGGTGCGTGCCTGGTTATAGTCGCGCTGGCGATAGGCAATGTTGCCCAGTTGGCCGAAGGACTTGGCCATGCCGCGACGGTCGCCGAGAGCCTTCTCGGTTTCCAGGGCACGCTCGTAGATCGGACGCGCTTCCACATATCTGCCTTCCATATAGGCGATGTTGCCGAGCCGGTGGAGGCATTGGGCCACGGCGGCCTGGTTGCCAAGGGCTTGCTCGATCTCCAAGGCGCGCTCGTAGAATTGGCGAGCGGCCCAGGTATCCCCCTGGTTCTGGGCGATCTTGCCAAGCCTGTCGAAGACCAGCGCCACTTCGGGACGGTCGCCCAGGGCCACCAGCGCTTCCACCGCGCGCCGATAGAGCTGGCGCGTCTCCTTTTCCCCGCCGCGCAGGTGGGCCATGTGGCCGAGGTTGGCCAAAGATTGGGCGACGCCAATCGCATCGCCGAGAGCTTCAAAGATACGGAAGGCGCGCTGGTAGAGTTGTTCCGCCTGTTTGTCATCCTTCTCATCGCGGGAGAGGTCGCCCAGTTGCAGCAGGGTTTCGGCCGTCCCCGCATGGTCGTTGTGATCCTCATAGGAGGCCAGGGCGTGCTCGAAGAACCAACGGGCCTCCTCGTAGTCACCGCGCTCGTAGGCAGCTTCCCCTTGTTCGGCAAGCTCCTCGGCGGAGAAGTTGCTCAATACTTCCGCGAGATCCTCTTCCATGGCTTCCCCTTTCATCAGGCTCCACGGTGGCGACTTGTGCGAACGCGACTGCACACCACGGGGTTTTGAGTCATGGCTCATTCTAACACATTTTCGGGGAGTGTGTCAAAAAGAGAGGCGGCGACGGCCTGGAAGAGCTGTCGCTGGATTCGATCGTCCGGGCGGGGCGATTGAGTGTTCGTTCTCGAGCATCAGGGCTGGGGCGTCGCTTGAACCCAGAGGCGGTCGAGCAGCACCGGCGGCTTCGCCAGCGATGCGGATTTTTCCGAGGTGCGGCCTTAATCCAGCGTGTTGAACATCACCCACTGCGCCTTGAGGGTGATCCATTTGCTCGGCTGGCCTTTGCGTTCCAGGTTGACCTGCATGCGGCCTTCGGGCGCGGCTTCGAGGAGCCATGTGCCGTCAGAGGTCATCTTATCCGACAGTACGTTTAGCGCATCCTCCATCCGCTGATCATCCTCGACAAAATAGCCAAGCTTGTTGAGCACCCAGAGGCCGCGCAGGATGCTGTATCCATAGAACCAGGGGAAGCGCAACTGTAGCCAGCCAGGGTTGATGATCCGCCCGTCATGATGGTCGGCGCGGTAGAGATGATGGCGGAGG
The DNA here is from genome assembly GCA_964412315.1 of uncultured Anaerolineae bacterium. GTDB lineage: Bacteria > Chloroflexota > Anaerolineae > JAAYEA01 > JAAYEA01 > CAYPON01. The sequence goes on from CAYPON010000091.1 coordinate 8,285, forward strand.
AGAAACTCGGCCCCTCCGGCCGCGGCCTCCTTCATCGCTGGTGAGCGCTGGACGTAATAGACCTCGGCGAACGCTTCCAGAGTGCAGATCGTCCCGAAGAAGCAGCCGTGCTTGTCGCGGACGTGGGCCTTCCAGTAGGGGCAGAGCCAGCCGCCATCGGCGTTCTGTATGGCGATGAGCCAGGCCAGCGCGCGCTGCAGGCGAGGATCGTCGCCGTAGCCGAAACGAAGGAGGGCGGCGCAGACATGTCCGGTGAGACAGGAGAGCGTCATCTGATGGATCTGGTCGGCGATGAAGGCCGACTCGGCTGGTGGCTCTTGGCCGCGGGCTTTCTTGCGCTGCACGACGTGAGCATACTCGCGTCGCGCTCCCTCCTCCTCGAATACAGCAAAGCCGCCGTCCGGTTGCTGAAAGCGGAAGATATACTCTACCGCCCGCTGCACCCGCTCGTCCTCTCGGCTCAGGCCCAAATAGCCAAGGAGCATCACCGTCCAGTAAGTAGCTTTGTATTTGGGCAGATAGGGGTTTGTCGAATCGCCCCAATAGCCGCCGGGGGCCTGTCGGGAAAAGATCCGCTGCACTATCGGGGAATGGGAAATCGCCGCGCGCGCCTCTTCTAGATCGCCCTCCCGTCCGAAATCGCGCATCGTCCAATAGCGCACGGAGGGGTTATCCGGCTCCATGAGCCAGTCTAGCGCGAGGTCAGCGCTTATCGGCATCAAGCGTGTCTCCTTTTCTATAGGGGAGAATCAACAAAGTGAGTATTGAGGAATCAACGTTGTTGGTAATCCCCAAGCCAGCGGATGTCAGGAAAACCTCCTCGGACAGCGTTGTAGAGCCTCTCGTCGGCGGTCCAGAACTCACTTCCCACCATATCAGCCAGGGCGAGGTAGTAGGCATCGTAAGCGGTAGGGCGATTGAAGCGAGCGGCCAGCTCAAAGGCGCGTAGTGGAAGCCCGGGTGGATCAAGAAGCTCGATGTCCAGAGATTGGGCCTCCTCCAGAGCACGCCGGGCATCTTGCAAGGATATCACACCGCGCACCACCTTGTGCCGCAGAACTGAGGTCGTTTCGTATCGAAGTAAGACGGGAGCAATTATCTGGACGCCTCCTCGCGTCCACTCGGTCCATAAGGCCAAGGCTCTCTTACTCCAGGACTCCACAGTCATCAAGGCGACGACTATACTGGCATCAACACAGACCAGTGATCTCGGCATCTCGCTCCTCTCGCATCTGGCGGATATCCTCGACGCTGCTGGGCATCTGGCCATACTTTTGCCGGAATTCCTCTTGAAGCTTTTGGAGACGTTCTATGCTCTCCAATCGCCGCCTCCTCCGTATCTCTCGCTCCGTTGCCTCGGCAATCACCCGCGAACGCTCCCCGGCGGGGATGATTTGCTTGACCTGTTCCCAAAGCTTGCGGGGAAAAACCAGGGAAATCCGTACTGTATCGCTCATACATACCTCATGTAAATACTATTATTCTATACCTATTATATGCCAGTACTCTCTCCTTGTCAACTACCGGCTAGGGCAATTGCATCTTATTTTTTTCGAGTCCGAATGTGGCTGAGATAACGTCAAAATAGCCCTCGTGACTGCTAACACTGAATTGCCCTAACCTCGACAAGAATGTATCGCCTTAATCATCCGCAGCGCGCGCAGGGTGACCCATTTGCTGGGCTGCCCCTTCCGCTCGATGTCGGCCCACATCTTGCCGTTGAGCGCGTTCTCCAGTTTCCAGCGTCCTTCAGCGTCCTGCTTGTTCAGGATGAAGCGCAGCGCGTGGCTCAGCCGCGGGTCGCCGCCATAGCCCAGTTCCGCCAGCACCGCTGTGGTCTCCAGCACATCGCTCCAATAGCTCAACGGAAAGCCAAGCTTGAACCAGGTGGAACTCACCCGCTCTCTATATGGATAGTCGGCCACTGCCGGATCCCGGCTGAATAGGAAGGCGGCGCCGGCCTCAATGGCCCGTTGCACCGCCGGGGTGCGCTGGCTCGGAGGAACAACAACCAGCGCGCGCATGGCTTTGTTGGCTGCCCAGGCGCAGGGTTGCCCCAGGTTGGCAGCGCAGGCGAAGCCGGGGCCGCACGTGCTTGACTGGTAGTATCGGGTCTGCCCTTCACCGGTGGTGGCCCGGGCCAGCCAGTCCAGGGCTGCTTGTGCGCGCGGGTCGTTGGCGTAGCCCAGGCGCAGCAACGCATACAGCAGGTTGCCGTTCAAACAGGGGACCGCGCCGCTGGGCGTGGGCGGCTGAGTGGCTGCGAAGGCCCCGTTGGCGGCGACGCTGTGGCTCAACAAGTACTCGCAGCCTCGCCGCACTCGCTCGTCAGCCGGATCGGCCCCCAGTTCGGCCAAAAACATGATCTGCCAGACGGTGCCCTGGTATTTGGGGCTATAGCCGCTTCCTGGCTTGACCCAGTAGCCATCGGGGTGTTGGGCTTCCAGGATCGTGGGCACCGGCCCTGTGGTCATGATGGTAGCCCGTGCCTCCCGCACCTCAGAATCATCCTCTGGTCGGTCCAGCAGGTCGCACAGAGCAAAGTAGCGCACCCCCGGATTCTGCGGGTCTGGCTCCAGCAGCCACGGCAGCGGGTCGCCCTTCAGGTATGGTTGCCATGATTTTGCCGACATAGCGTCAGTTACCCTCCTAAGGCGCTCATTGTTCTCTCTCACGTTGTATCTTCCGCTCGATCAGAAGCTCTTCCGTGGTCGGTCCTCGCCCCTTCAGGATGCCCACAGCAGCCCGCACTGGGTCAGAAGGAAGAGGAAAGACGAGAATGACCCCATCTTTGATCTGCCACTCCAATTGAGTAGCCGGGGTGATGCCTAACGCCTCTCGGATACGACGGGGAATTACAGTTTGGCCACGTACAGAAACGGTTGTGCGCATCAATCAGCCTCCTTTGCAAGACAATTCACTATTTCCTTGTTTTTGGTGTAACATAATCTTACTAAAATGGCAAATTTCATACCAACTATCTACAAGGTGTGTCCAGCTTGCGATCCTGCAGCCTTTTATCTAATGGTTTCGCGCAGCCGTGACCATCCCCTGCCTTCTAGGTCGGCCAGTTCACGCAAGCGAGTGCTGACCTCCGGCAGAGCCGCTGCTGGCTGATCCGCCTGGGATGTGCTTTTGAACATCTCGGCGACCGCCTGCCATTTATCCCCGACGCGCTGGAACTCGTCCGCGCTCTCCTGAAGACAGCCCTCGCCGGTGAGCGCGGCGGCCTCGCGTAGAAAGCGGCTGTACATATAGCGAAAGAGGCCGCCGCCGGTGCCGCCCGTGGCGTCAATAAAGATGAAAGCGTTGAAACAGGTGTAGCGGAGTTGCTCCTCGTCCATGATCTGCGGCCATTCCAGTACCCGCTCCGCCGCCTTGGCAATCCCCTTGACGCCGAGGTTGGCGATGGGTGGGCGCAACATGCCCGCTGTAACCTGGTGGATCGCCTGTCGGATTTCGTCGGGCTGCGGCTGGCGCTTCCGGGAGAAGTCAAAGGTGTACCAGGTG
>CAYPON010000092.1:0-11724 GCA_964412315.1 uncultured Anaerolineae bacterium
AGCCAGCGCCGCCTGGATGCCGGCGATGCCGCCGCCGATTACCAACGCTTTATCGGTGACCGGCTCCTTGCGTGGCTGCAGCGGCTCCTGCAGGGCCACGCGATAGGCCGCCGCGCTGACCAGGTGCTTGGCCTTTTCCGTGGCACGCCCGATATCCTTGCTGATCCAGGAGCACTGCTCGCGAATGTTAGCCATCTGGAAGTAGTAGGGGTTGATGCCGCCTTCCACCAGCACCATCTGGAAGGTTGGCTCGTGCATACGCGGCGTGCAGGAAGCGACCACGATCCGATCCAGGTTCAGGTCTCGAATGTCTTTCTTGATCATGTCCTGGCCGGGCTGGGAGCACATGTATTTGTGCTCGCGGGCCACGACTACGTAGGGCAGCTCCTTGGCGTACTCCACGACCTTGGGCACGTTGACCGTGGCAGCGATGTTCACGCCACAGTCGCAAACATAAACGCCGATCCTTGGTTGATTCAACGCTCGCCTCCTTCTGAGTCAGCAGATTAAGCGGATGGAGCAGCTTAATGCATTTTAATAAATTATGGCCGCAACAGGGCTGGAACATGGAATGTTCCAGCTAAGGCTGAAGATTCCATCTTCAGCTCCTAGCGCGGCGATGGAGGATGTTACGGAATTATCTTGTTAAAACCCATAAATCTGCTTAATTCACTGGCTAATCTTTCACAGATATGCGATGTACACTATTTTGCCTTGCGCCTGCAAGCGGGCAACTAACTTTTCCACAATAGCCAAGCGGGGAGAGACAATATCCCCTTCGCCAGCAGCCTGCGCGGGATTGACGGCCCGCCCCACGACAAAGTGTATCCGATCCGCCGAAAGCAGCGTATAGGCCAGACGAGTCGCCGCATCCACGCTGCGCGGCAGATCGCGCACCGTCTCTGCGCCGTGCAGCCACTCCGTCGCCTGCCGCAGCGTGATGAGGCCCTCCGTCACCAGGTTCACCCCTTCCAGGTAAGAGAGAGGAGGGATTTGGGCGCGGCTCGGCGTGGCCGACTGATCCACTCGCAGCGGCTTGCCCAACAGCCGCGCCGCGATCTGCGCTGTAGTGTCGCCGCAGATGATGCGCAAGCCCTGCTCGGCCATCAGCGCGTCTAGAGCAGCGCGGTCATCCTCCCGCCGCAGCGGAGGCCCCGTCCAGATCGTGGCCGAGACCAGGGGCCGCACGCGCATCGCCAGAACAGCCATCTCCTGGTCGCTCGTTCTGACCAGCCGTTGGCCGGTGCGCAGGAGGCAATCGCGCAGTTGAAAGGCATCGCAGCCCGTCTCTGCCCACCGCCTGATGGAAACCGCCAGCCGATCCCAATCATAGCCGGTCGCTGCCAGATACCTCTCGCCGATAATCACCCCGTAATCGCCCGCTTGCACCTCGAAACGGGCCTTTCGCATCCCGGTCCCCCCCAGAAACCCGTTTTCCCAAGCGAACCAAAGATTCACCAGAAAATGGGTTTCTTCCCGCCCACGCACCCAGAAAGGAAGCGGCGAGTTGCGACATAGGATGCGCCCTGTGCGCCCTTCGCGGATTTGCAGGATGCTAAACCCGCTCTCCGGCTCGGCATTGGCCAACCGCGCCGCTATTTCCTCCGGTTCCAGACTCTCCATGGACTTCGGAAGCCTTTGAGAGACTCCCGAAGTCTCAATGAGCACCGCCGTGAAAACGCTTTCGCTTTGCGTTCTATAGACCTGACAGGTTTTCAGAAACCTGTCAGGTCTATAGGAATCCGCGCTTTCCACCCAGAGGCGCGACGCGGCTCGTTCAAGGTTGGAGGCCATCAATCCACATCTCTCTTCCATCTCGCTGGGCGAGAGCCAGCACCAACTCGCTGATGCACGGCTGCCGCACCTTGAACGTGTTCCGCCCTGATATGTCCGCCGGCTGATGGGCATCGCTATTCGCCACCAGGCCAAAGTCCTTTAGTTGCGGGAAGCGCTGTCGCGCCACCGCCGGAGTGACGAGATGCGATATTTCCACCGCTACCAACTCCAGGTCGGGCGGGATAAAACCTAGATGCGAGATGATACTGTACCCTGGCCGATCTACATGCGATGGGATGCACAGCCCGCCCAGAGCCTTCACCCCTCGCACTACCCCCTCTACCGACAGGTCGGTGGAGACCAGTAGCAGACGGTCATTCACGCCGATCACCTGCCCTTCAGCATCCATCACCCACTGAGGGCCAAAGGCGTTTTCGTCGTTCTTCAAATTGGGAAGGTGTGCGTAGACTATCTCCTGCCAGGTCAGCACCTGCTCTAGGGTGTCGAACAGGGAGAGCAGATGCGCTTCCTCCTTCGTCTGCACCTCCATGCCCGGCAGGACCGTGATCCCCGTTCCTTGTGCCGCCTGTTGTACGGCAGCCACATTTTCCGCCGAATTGTGGTCCGTGACTGCGATCATCTTCAGGCCAAGCTCCTGCGCGCGCCTGACGATCGCCTCCGGTGTCATCTCTCGGCTCGCACAGGGAGAGAGTGCTGTGTGCAAATGCAAATCGGCGGAAATATACTGATACATATGCGCCGCCCGTTAGACCTGGCAGGTTTCCAAAACCTGCCAGGTCTAGCTTTTCAACGAATTCCACACCAATTCCGTAACATCCAAAACTCGCACCCTGACCTTGCTATCGCGTGCGGCACGGAACAGCGTGCGCTTACATTGCTGGCAGGCGGATAAAAGTACCTGCGCGCCAGTGGCCTTCACCTGAGCCATGCGCTGCGCCGAGAGATCGAGCACAGCCTGGGCATCTACCATCTCCACGTCGCCTCCACCGCCACAGCAGAGCGCACTCTCCCGGTTGTTGGCCATCTCGACCAGTTTCAGGCTGGGGATGCTTCCGATGACATAGCGGGGCGCATCATATATGCCACCCTTGCGGCCCAAATCGCACGGGTCGTGATAGGTGACCGTGGCTGGCTTCTGCTCAGCGAACGCCAGCTTCCCCTGGCGGATCAAATCAGCCAGGAACTCGGTGGAGTGCTGGATGGAGATCTTCCCACCCGCGCCCAGGATTTCGGGATAGATATGCGCCCAGGTGTGGTAGCAGGATGGACAGGTCGTGACCAGCCTTTTTGCGCCCATCTCCCTAAATCTGGCTACGTTATGTCTAGCTATTCCCACGATGTCCCCTTCCATGCCCGCGCCATATAAAGGATAGCCGCAGCACCATTCTTCCCCACCCATCGTCGTGTAGGAAACGCCTGCCCGTTCCAGGATTTGCACCATGGACTGCGGGATACTGTAGGCCATAGGATAGAAAGAGGAAACGCAGCCGGTAAAAAGCACCACCTCGGCATATTGTCGCGGCTTGATGCTCTGCGGCACCTGGTCGAGGTTTTCGCTCCAGATCAGGCGGCGGGCATTATCCTCGCCGGAGATGTTGTAGGTGGTGGTGACAGTCTCCCTGAGCTTGGCGACGGTCTCCGGCAACTGCAAGCCCTCGTCGGCCACCCACTTGCGCAGCAGGCGCATGTTCTCGCTGGTGACGATGCCGCGTGGGCAGCGCACTGTGCAGGCGTAACATTGCGTGCAAATCCAAAAGGTGCGGCTGGAGAGGAGCTGGTCGCGCAGCCCCCAGCGGATTAACTTCCAAAGGGTGCGCGGCGTGATGTCCATCGAACCAACCGCCGGACAAGAAGCGCTACAGCTTCCGCATTGGATACAGGTGCGCAGGCTCTCGCGGATATGCTCCAATTCCCCACTGAGAGGGGTGCGGATGAGTTCTTCGGTCAGGGCAGGTTTCTTGGCGTCAGCCACGAATGTATGCCTCCTTTTTGGGCATCTGTTGTAATGTCATTCAGCCTCTCGGAAACAGAAAAGCCCCCGCTTTCACAAGACGGATTGAGCAGAAGGGAAAGGCTTGCCCAAAGCGGGGACGGGAAATCCAGGCTCTCGAAATGCTACTGTTCCAAAGCGGCCAACTTTTGCGTAAGCTCCTTCGACTTGACGCGATTCAGCGCGAAGCCCAGTTCCTCGGCGGGAATGCCCAGAGCCAGGCCGAGAACCTGGGGATAGAAAAGGATCGGCAACTGCAAACTGATGTTAAAGGCCCTTTCAATGCGACGCTGGTTGTACTCGTACATGATGTCGCAGAACGGACAGACGAGCACCATAGCATCCGCGCCGGCCTTTTTCAGTTCCTCCAACTTGGCCCGTGGCATGGCCAGCGCGACCTGCTCGTCTACACCTAAAACACCGCCGCCGCAACATTGCAGCTTGTTGATATAATCGAGAGCTTCCGCGCCCGTCGCTCTGATCAGATCGTCCAGGGTGCGCGGGTTCTCCGGCTCGTCAAAGCCGGCGAAAAGCTCCGAAGGTTTCAGGTAATGGCAGCCATATTGCGCACCAAACTTGAACCCGGCGAGCTTGACCTTGACCTGCTCCTTCAGCTCTGCCAGCCCTATCCCTTCGTACAGCACGCGGGCGATATGGCGCACCTGGATTCCGCCCCGGTATCGCTTGCCGGTAGCGGCCTCTAATTCCGCATTGACCTTGTCGCGGAGTTCTGCATCCTCGACCAACTCTTTATTGGCCTCCGTCAGGGTGCCCCCGCAAGCTGTACAGAGGGCACAGATATCCAGCCCCATGCCCTCTGCTACCGCCAGGTTCCTCGCCGCCATGAGCAACGCAGTATGATGATCCAGAGCCTTCATCGGGAAGCCGCAGCAGGTGAACTCGTCGCTGTCCACGAGTTCAATGCCCAGGCGCCCTGCCACCTTGCGCGAAGCCAACTCATAGTTCATATTACGAATAGGGACCGTGCAACCCAGGAAGAGCGCGTATTTCATTGCTTATTTCCCTCTCGACTCGCGGTTGACTCACTTCCCAGGGAGGCGATCCCCGTTGCTTCCAGAATCCTGGCCATGTCCTGTGGCTTTTCATGGATGGCGGGAAGGCCAAGCTCCGTGCGCTTCTCGTTGTCAAACTCGCCAATCTCGATAAGGCGGCCATGACTGCGTATCAAATCCACCTGCGCACGGAGAGCAGGGGGAATGTGCCCCTCGCGGACAGCGATGTTTTTGATGGCATTCATCAACTCGGTGATACGCACATCCTGCGGGCATCGCTCGTAGCAGGTGTAGCAACTGGAGCAGAGCCAGATAAAGTCGCTGGATAGCACTTCCTCTTTCAAGCCGAGGAGAGCCATGCGGATGATCTTGCGGGGGTTGTATCGCTCGGTGACCACACGGACCGGGCAACCGGCCGTGCAGGTGCCACAGGAAAAACAACGGCGGATGTGTTCTCCCCCCGGCTCTTCCGCAATTTCGTACTTGAAACCGGGATCAAGTTGGCTCGATTCTACCAAGCTTTCTTCCACTTGGACCTCCATATATGACGCAATATCTCGCCGGATCAGAAAGTCTCCCTGTGACACCCAAATAGCCAGGCAAGAGCCGTCATATTGTACCACGTTTGATGCAATTCGTCAATCACAGCTCGATCCGGATCCGCATATAGTCAAGCCGCACGTATCCGCTCCCCCACGGATCGCCGCGCTCAAAGGTCCCTAGCCCCCGTTGTGCAGCCAGTCGGAGATAATCGTAGCCAGCGTCGTGCACCCTCCATTCGGCGTGCAATAGATCGCACATCACACAGTCAATCGCCACGGGGTCACACGAGAGGAGCAAAATTTTAGCACCTTTGTCTCGCATTTCAAAGTTCGAACAGCGCGTACTTCCCCTCGCAGGGATTTCCTCCCACGGCCCACATCTTGCCCTCCTGTAGAGAGATGATCGCCGCGGCGCAGGTGGCGGAGTCCTCTACAGCCTGGGCGTGGCGGCAGATTGCGTTAGCTCCATTTTCATGATCGGCGGTTGCATTTTGCAGTCGTCGTGGGTCTATACGGCCCCGTTGCTCGGAAAGCAGCGCGCGCATTCGCTGCCAACGGGTCACGCTGGAGAGCATGGACTCGGCAGGCTGGGCTTTTTCCAACGCACGCAACTTCTGGCTGAGATAGTGATTCGTGTGCACATAAAAGCCTTTTTGCAGGAGGGTGATCGAGCCCTGAGTAGCGGTGGTCTCGACGTTCACTGCGCGGCCAGTCGCATCCGCCACCAGGTAGTTATGGCCGGAGCATCTCGTCACCTCCAGCAAGGAGCGCACTGCGCCTTCCAGGGTGATCTGTTTGAGGGCCTTGCGCACCAGAAAGGAAAAGTTGACCCCATCCTGGGCATCGGTGGGTATCAAATTATTGATCACAACAGCGATACCCACCTCATTGACCCCGGCCAACCCCAGGCCGCCGCTGATGCTTAGGAGGAGAGCAGCCGGCCCTTCTTCGGGATAGAGGCGGAGAACAACCACATAGGGACAGGCGCTGGCGTCCATGTCCCAGGTTTGCCCGACGTAGGCCATCGCCTCGCTGGTGACATCTCTCCCCGTCCAAAAGGCGGTGCACCCGCGCGCCGCGAGGCGGGCCTGGACGAGATCAATGAAATCCGTATAGCCGTTCATCAGCATCAGCTCAATCGGGTCTGTCTCTGAGCCATCGGCGATGCCCAATAGCTCGCGGCTCAAGTCGGGATCGTATTCCTCATGGAGGTCCCAGACCCGCCCTCCGATCTCCATCACCTCGGACGGGTGCAAAGAGGTGGGTGACGTGAGTAGCTCCAGCCTCTTGTCGCAAATCTCATGAATCTCTACTTTGAGCTTGAGGCCATGCTCATAGCCGATATTGTCGGGAGAACCGCGCAACTCCAGCAGCGGCAAATGCATCCTCAAACGCCTCGTTTCCAGTCGTCCGCCAAAGCGGCGACCTTCCCTCCTTTTGCCAGGATTATACCACGCGCCGCGCGGCTTGACAAGAGGCGTTGGGTTGCGATGGGGTGTAAACCCACCGCGGAGACGCAGAGGGCGCAGAGACATCACATGGCTTCTCTGCGCGCTCTGCGGTGCATGAGGAGCGTATATCCTGCTTGAGAATCCTCTCGATTTGACAATCGTATGAGGTGGACATAAAATGCAAGCAGCTTCTCACATCGTCAAGTCGTATACCGAGCAGAAAAGCGATTTTGCTTACTGGCAGACGCAGCCTTATCAAGCGCGCCTTGCCGCGCTAGAGCAAATCCGCCAGAAATACCACATCCGCTACCTGATCACGGGAGGAATGAAAATGGAATTGCTGCCTACACTCAAAATCGGCTGGCTCAATGGATGGCTTCTGCTGGCCGTGCTGCTGGCGGGCTGCGCCAAGGCCCCGCCGCCAACGTCCACCCCGGCACCGACGAACACGGCCGTCGCCGCCACCGTGGCACCGACGCCGACCGCAGCGCTGGCCACAGCGACGCCGACACCACCGCCCAAGCCTACGGAGGCCCCGCCATCGCCGACGGCGCTGCCCAAGGAGGTAGGAGCCTGGCCCGCGTCGCGTCGCATGCCAGCACTGGTCTACGACGACGACTCCATGCGCATGCTCCTCTTCGGTGGGATGGGGGCAACAGCGTTGCAGGACGTCTGGACCTACGAGTCAGCAGAGGGCAAGTGGCAGAGGCTGGGGACGATGCCCTTCCCCTTCGCTGACATCAGCTATGGCTGCGATGTCAAGTCCGCCAGGGTGGTGTTCTATGACGGCAGCGCCAACGCCGTCTGGGCCTATGCGCCTGCCACGAGGCAGTGGGAGCAGAAGAAAGCGCCCCCCTTCAAGGTGGCCTGGGGCGCGGCGATGGCCTACGACGCCGAATCGGACCGCCTCATCCTCTTCGGTGGCTTCCGCGTGGGGGGGGCAGGGTGCAGCGACGAGACCTGGGCCTACGACTACGAGAGCGACACCTGGAAGAAGATGAGCCCCAAGGTCAGCCCTCCCGCCCGCGCCAACGCGGCCATGGCCTACGAGGCCGAGGCGGACCGGGTCATCCTCTGGGGTGGCTGGCCCTACGTGGAGCCGCTGGGGAAGACGGGAGACACGAGCACCTTTGACAAGAAGGTGTGGGCCTACGATTACAACAGCGACACCTGGACGGCGCTGGAGCCGACAGGAGGGCCGGAGGTCGCCTACGCGGGCCACAGGATGGCCTACTCCCCGCGTCCGAGTCGGGTGATCCTCTTCGGCGGGGCCAAGGACATGCTGGATCACCTGAGCAATGAGACGTGGGCCTACAGTGTCAAGGACAACGCCTGGCAGCGGCTCGAATCCAGCCGACAGCCGGGGCCGCGGATGGACCATGGGATGGTCTACTACAAGATGCTCGACCGGGTCATCCTCTTCGGCGGTGAGACGAAAAGCAGCAGCCCCGACAAGGCGCCGAGCAACCCCAGCGACATGGTGTGGAACCTGTGGCCGGTCACCGGCCAATGGACCCCGGTGGCACAGAACCGCATGGTGGACGTCGGCGGCTTCAAACTGCATGTGCGCATTGACGGCGAAGGGCAGCCTGCAGTAGTCCTTGGAGGGGTCCATAGATTGGCGTCCTTGGACCAGGTCCAGCCGGATGTAGCCAAGCTCGCGCGCACGATGGCTTACGAAAACGCAGGGATAGGTCAATCAGAGCCTGGCCCAACACCTCGCTGCCCAGAACGCTTCGCGGAGGAGCTGCATACTCTGTTGCAGAACGTGGGGATACGCCCCCCATACGTGTTCGTGGGTCTCGGCCCGGACTCGTTCACCTACCGTGTCTTTGCTGCCAGGTACCCACAGGAGGTTGCTGGCCTAGTCTTTGTAGACCCCTGGCACGAGGATGAGGAGGCCATGTTGCAGGCGAACAGGACACCAGAGGAATGGGCTAAGTACACAAAAGATCGCGAGGCGCTGTACGCCACATGGTCCCCGGGGTTCCAGGCCCAGTGGGCCTGCCACGCCCAGACCTTGGAAGAGATGCGCAAGATCACCTTCTGGCCGGACGTGCCCGCCGTGATCCTGACCAGCATGCGCTTCGGCCCTCAGGAAGAGCAAGTCTTCCTGAAGCGCGAGGACATAGAGGGCTATCTAGCTCTGGATCGCGCGATGGTGGCGAAGCTGCCGCAGGCCACCCACGTGGTGACGCGGAAGAGCGTACTAGAGGACGAGCCACACTTGATCATTGACGCCGTGCGCAAGGTGGTGGAGGCAGTGCGCAAGCCGTAAACGGGCGATCAGGCCACGAGGCACGAGTGCAGCTTGACAACCCCGCTTTCCGGCGGACTCTCGCTGGAAAGCGGGGCTGCGTTTTTCCTACGGGGTTTACCCTCACCTCCAACTCCTCTGAGCCAGAAGAAAGGAGATAGCCGATCCTTGCGCATGTGTATGTGGTTTGCATCTCCGTGAGGATCAAGCTATAATCTTGCCATGAACGGATTCTACCAGCGAGTCTATAAGATCGTGGCGTGCATTCCGCAGGGACGGGTCGCCACCTACGGCCAGATCGCTCACGCCCTGGGCCAGGGACTGGGCCATTGACCGCACGGCCATTCTGAAGTGCGCCGACCAGGTGTGGTCGGGCCATGTTGCGCCAAACTTGAAAGCGCATCTAACCTACTTTGCGCTGCAATTGGGCGCAAAGCGGGCGCTCGATTTCGCCACGTTCTTTGCGCCGCGCTCGCCCGCCTTGGCCGCTTTGAAGTACACGCAGGCTGAGCTGTTTGGCAAGAGCCACACACTCGCCGTCCGAGAAGATTGGACCTCCCTTGCTGACACACTTCGGGCATTGGCGAACATTGAGGAAGAGTTTCGCACCAGTTTGTTGAAATACCAGGTGGAAGTAGGGTAGGACCTGCTTCACCGCTGTAAGCGATCAGGATGATGGGTCAAGATCCACCCCGCTCCACTGCGGTGCATGAGGAACGAATTAGGGGGAAAAAGGGGAGAAGGCTATGGCTACGAAAAAGAATGCTCAATTGGGCATGAAATACCTCGACATGCAAGCCTATGTCGGCATTACCAAACACAATGGCGGGTTTGCAGCGACGAACGAGCTTCTATAGCCATGATGAAATGCTTGCCGGGGTTGGCTTCCAAATGAGATCGAACTATAATCCCGCCATGAAAGGATTCTATCAGCGCGTCTACGAGATCGTCGAACGCATCCCGAGAGGACGGGTCGCCACCTATGGCCAGATTGCCCGCGCCCTGGGCCAGCCGCGTGGCGCACGCATGGTCGGTTGGGCGATGCGCACCTGCCCTGAAGAGCTACCGTGGCATCGGGTGCTCAACGGGGAGGGAAAGAGCAGCCTTCCTAGCCCAGGGCGAGAGTTGCAGCGGGCGTTGCTCGCTGACGAGGGTGTCCGGTTTGACCAGTCGGGGCGCGTAGATTTGGCGCAATATTCATGGGATATTGAACGGGAAAATGCAGACAGAATTGCGTAAACTGCCCAGCGTGGACAGATTGCTCCAAGAGCAACCCGTGCAGACTCTCAGCCGCGAGTACGGCCACAGCCTGGTCGTCGAGGCGATCCGCGTGACCCTCGACGATCTGCGATGGCGAATCCTGGCAGGGGCAGACTGTCCATCGCAGGCGGAATTGCTCGCCGAAATCGGCGGAAGGGTAGCTGCTTCTACTCGCCCCACTTTGCAGCCGCTGATCAACGCCACAGGGGTCATCATCCACACCAACCTGGGGCGCGCGCCACTCAGCGACGCCACCCTGGCTGCCATGCAAGAGGCCGGCACGGGCTACAGCAACCTGGAGTTCGACCTGGCGCAGGGGGAGCGCGGCTCTCGTTACGACCACGCCGAGGAGTTGCTGCGCCGCCTGACAGGAGCCGAGGCCGCTCTGCTGGTGAATAACAATGCGGGAGCGCTCCTCCTGATCCTGACGGCCCTGGCGCGAGGCCGTGAGGTAGTGATTTCGCGCGGGCAACTGGTCGAGATCGGGGGCGGGTTTCGTATCCCGGACGTTATGGCGCAGAGCGGCGCTCGCCTGATCGAAGTGGGCACGACCAATCGCACCTACCGCCGCGACTATGAAACTGCGATCACCGAAGCGACAGCCCTCCTGCTGCGCGTGCATTCCAGCAATTTTCGCATCGTCGGCTTCACCCACCAGGTCGAGAGCGGGGAGTTAGTTGAACTGGCGCGCGAGTGCAAGCTGGAGATGGTGGACGACCTGGGCAGCGGCGCACTGCTGGACACTGCCGCTTTTGGCCTGGCCCATGAGCCGATGGTGCAGGAAAGCGTCGCCGCCGGAGCCGATTTGGTCTGCTTCAGCGGGGACAAGTTACTGGGTGGCCCCCAGGCGGGCATCATCGTTGGCAAGAAAGCGCTCGTCGAGAGATTGAAACAGCATCCTTTGGTCAGGGCCTTGCGCGTGGACAAGACCACCATCGCCGGGGTGCAGGCGAATTTGCTGCACTACCTGAAGGGTGAGGCGCTGCGCGAGATACCGGTCTGGCGCATGATTGCGATGCCCCTGCCGGAGATCGAGGCTCGCGCGGCGAGGTTGGCTGCACAGTTAGCGGAGGTGGGTATCCAGGCCGAGGTGGCCGAGGGCTTTTCGACGGTGGGAGGAGGGTCTCTCCCCGGAGAGACCCTGCCGACCAGGCTGGTTGCTTTACGTGTTAACTCGCCCGACGCGCTCGCCCGCTCACTCCGCCTGGGGCAGCCAGCGGTGGTGGGACGGATCGAGGGTGGTCGGTTGCTATTGGATTTGCGCACCGTTCTGCCTGGGCAGGATGAGGTCCTGGGCAGGTGTGCCAAGCGGGCGCTAGTAACCACGGACAAACATGGATGAACATAAACTAAACAAACTTTATGCTAATCGCTTCATCTGTGGTTCCCGTCGTTAGCTGAAGGCTGATCGCTG
>CAYPON010000093.1:0-1355 GCA_964412315.1 uncultured Anaerolineae bacterium
TCATTTACGATCGTTACTCCACGCGCATTTATAACTATATATACCATCGAGTTGGCGATGCCCATTTGGCGGAGGATCTCACAGCGAGCGTTTTCACAAAGATGCTGGAGGCGATTCGCTCAGCCAAGCTTTGGAGAACTTCTTTCTCAGGATGGCTGTACCGCATCGCCCATAACATGGTCGTGGATTACTACCGGAGTGGCCGGAAGGACAGCGACTTGCCTCTGGAAGAACGGTTTGTAACCCTTCGAGGGGATCCTGTCAAGTCGCTGGACGTGAGCTTGGCTCAAGCGCAAATCCGTAAGGCCATCGGGCAGCTTACTCCGGAACAGTGTCAGGTTATTTTGCTCAAGTTTGCGGAGGGTATGAGCAACACTGAGATAGCCGAGATCATGGGCAAAACAGAGGGGGCGATCAAGTCCTTGCAACACCGAGCATTGGACGCATTGCGCCGTGTCTTGGCGGACGAAGGAGAAACCTTGAGGTGAGCATAGACTTTGAGTCCCTACTGGACCTATGCCTTAACCGAATAAAAGGGGGCGAGGACATTCAGGACTGTCTCAAAGAGCATCCTGAGGCAGCGGAAGAACTCGCCCCATTATTGCGCGTTGCTCTACGAGCGCAGGCTCTGCGGCAGATGGAGACTCGTTCTCCCTTGGCTATCGCGGCGGGCCGGAAGCTTTTCCTCGAGCAGGCCGTCGCCTTGCGCAAGAAACGCGAGTTTTTTCTCTTCACCCAACTGACCAGTTGGTTCCAGAGCTTTGGTCAATCCTGGACGCCCGTGAGACGTGGATTGGTCGCCTCCGTTGCGGCGATTTGTCTCCTCTTGCTTTCCCTGGGCGGCGGGGCCTGGGCCGCCTCGGCCCGCAGCCTACCAGGCGATCCCCTATACTCCTTCAAATTAGCCGGCGAACAGGTGCAGCTCTGGTTTACCTTTGATCAGATGGCGAAAGCCGAGTTGCAGCGCGAGTTGGAAGAGCGCAGACTCGAAGAAACCAAGACCTTGATTAGAGAGCGGCGACTGGCTAGTGTAGCTTTCAAGGGCACTATTGACCGTGTCTCGGATACCCTTTGGGTCATTGGCGGGGTGACAGTCACAGTGCCTAGCTCTATCTCCATAAACCCTGATCTGGCCGACGGGGTCAGGGTCGAGGTTCGGGGATGGACGCACCCCGATGGATCGGTCATCGCCCAAAAGGTTGAGGTAGAACAGGTGCTACCGGTGGCTACCAAGCAACCCACACTGCCGGTGGTTCCGCCTGCAGCCACAGGCACAAACACGCCGTTTCCTAAAGAAACGCCCATCCCTACGAATACTCCTATCCCGCAGCCCACGTGGACGCCTACGCCATGGC
>CAYPON010000093.1:1365-11723 GCA_964412315.1 uncultured Anaerolineae bacterium
GCCACCGACAGCATCGCTTACCAGGACACCTACGCCGGAGCTGACCCGCACGCGAACGGCAACAGCTACGCCCAGCCCGACATGGACGCCTACAGCGGCGGCGACTCGCATCATCAAGCTTCAGGTTGAGGGAGCAATCGGGCGCATCGGGACGGATTCTTGGGAGATCGGCGGGCAGACCTTCCTGGTGAACGAGAAGACGGTGATAGACAGGCGCGGTGGGGCGGCAGAGGTGGGGGCCTGGGCCCGCGTCACTGCCGTTCGTCGAGATGACGGCGCTTTGTTGGCGTTGGAAATCGTCATCGAGCGGCCAGCAGAAAGACCGCCCGATGTATACGAGTTCCAGGGTATCATCGAATCCTTCAATGAAATGGAATGGGTAGTTAGCGGTATAGCAGTGCGTATTGCGCCCACCACGGTTATCCAGGGCACTCCATCCATTGGATGGCTGGCGTGGGTCAGGGCGGTACGCTCCCAAGGCGGCCCCTGGACTGCCACCCATATACGGGTTACAGAACCCGAGCCCGTGGTACAATTCGAGGGTGTTATCGAGAGCCTGTCAGCAACACAGTGGGTGGTGGATGGCCATGTCGTTGTTATTTCCATCAACACTGCCATTGAGGGGACGCCTGCGATTGGAGCGATAGCAGAGATCGAGGCCGTCCAAAAGTCAGACGGAACATTGATAGCTCGCTGGATCCGCGTATATGCGAGGCCGACCCCATCGCCGACGGCGACAAGGCAGCCAACCGCCACCAGGACGCCGACCGCTACTCCCCCAGCGACTGTGGCCGCTCCGTGGGCGACACCATCACCGACCAGCGGAGTCACGCTGAGTTCTCCACCGTCCCTGGTGACGGCAACGCCCAAATCGGCACGCCCTTCACCCACATCGAGTCATGATACGGTGCCACGTCAAATGCCACCATTCTCACATTAGATGCCTCTCTGGGGGAACAGAATCATCGCTCTCATCCATCGGCGCGGCCCAACGGCAGCGCTTCAGGAGGGTATCATGGCCAGAAAACAGTGGCTGATCTTGATCATAGTACTCTCTTTGTTCGCGGTCTCAGGATCAGCGGGCAAAGCCGCAGGGGGGCAAAACTCGGATTTCAGGATGGGGCTAGAAACCCATTTTCTGGCAGAAAACGGGCCTCTCCTAAGCATTGCCAGTAGCGCGTCCGTTCTGTCTACGCGCCCCACAAGGGTTCGTTTTGAAGGCGCAATTTCGCAGATCACCATCCCTCCGGAAGGGATGCCAGAAATCTGGATTGTGGCAGGCACCGTCGTCACGATCAATGCAGACACCGTGATCGCTCCACCAGGCTACCGGACAATCGTCGGCGATTGGGTGCAGGTGAAAGCGATCCGCAATGGCGATGGGTCTTTTGTGGCAGAACATGTCCATGTGCGCATTGGCGCTACAGGTGCTGTGCCCATCGAGTTCCGCGGCCTGATCGAAAGCATTGAAGCGATAGGGGATAACGCCGATAGGCTCGTCGTCGCAGGTATTAGGGTGATACGAGGCCCGGACACCCAGGTGGAGGGGGAGTTGCGAGTCGGCCTTGTCGCCCAGGTGCGTGGCGATCAGCAAGCAAATGGCGAGGTGCTTGCCCGTTGGATCACCACCTCGTCGCCCGAGACCATTCCGACCACTGTGGAATTCGAGGGCGAGATTAGGGAAATGCAAAATGATTGGTGGCTTATCGCCCTCGATGGTGAGAGGCTTGATGATGAGAGGGTGGTAAAGGTCTGGATCACTGATGCGCAAATAGAGGGGACGCCCCGTGTAGGGCTGATGGCTGAAGTGAGGGGGCGGCAGAGGGAGGATGGCTCTGTCTCTGCCTCTGTCATACGCATAGAGGGGTTCAACCCATCTCAGGAAGTGCACTTCCACGGGCGGGTCGCTTCTATCTCCCAAGATGTTTGGGTGATCGGAGCTGACGCGAACGAGCGAACGGTCTACCTCACCGGCGACACTTTTGTGGACGAGGGCCGTGCTCCCGCCCTGGTAGGCAATCTGGCCTTTGTAGCGGCTGTGCAGCGTTCCGATGGCTCGTTCTTGGCTCTTCGCATCCGTTTGGAGAGGCCGGGCTGACGTGAGGGTGATATACCCGGCGCAATTGTCCAATCTACTCGAATCTTCTAGCAAACCGGACATCGCACGACCTGCCCCTGTGTCCGGTGTGTTGTTTTGTTTAATATCTGACCAATAACCTCGTAGGCGTAGGCTTCACGCCTGTGGGAGCGTACCCATAAAGGGTGCAGCTACCGATCACGAAAGAGGAGCGGAGTGTCCAAGAAAGCTCTCTGCCGGTTTAGGGTGATCCTATGGATAGGAGCAACTTGGCTTCTAGCCCATGTGATTTTGTCCTTTTCTGGCCATGGAGGAGCAGCGGCGAGCGAAGCCCTATCCTCTAACGGACTACAACCGCCCCTGCCAGTCTATTCTCATCTTGCATCAACGAGAGCCACAACCCGCTCTCTGGCCGGGCTACAGCCAGGTTCGTGGGAGCCTCCTGTCAATGTCTCCCGTATTTCCGGCGAGTCGCGGGCGCCTGACCTGGCCGTGGATCGGAGGGGAAATGTGCACATCGTTTGGGAAGAAGGGCGCTATATTTACCACCGCTACGGAAGCGGGGATACCTGGTCGCCCCTTTTGCGAGTTGCCACAGGCGAAAGGCCCGCCATCGCCATTGATCACAACGATGTAGTGCATCTCGTCTTTGTCAACGAGTTCCGAAACAACTATGAGATCTACCATTGCCAATGGACCGGCGTTTCGTGGACGCTGCCGCGCAATGTCTCAAGCACGAGTGGGGTATCTTCGATCCCCGACATCGCTATAGACTCCCATAACACTGTACACGTGACCTGGACCGATAACTCGCCAGGCTACAATGTGATCTACCACGGGCTTTGGACGGGCACTTTCTGGATCAACCGGCCCATACCGAACGCACGAGGGAGCGTCTCCGCTATCGCCATTGGCGGCGACGACGTTGTTCATGTGGTCTGGCAAGACCGTGAAAGCTTCACTGACCCGTACGAAATCTACCATGCAGAAAGAAATGGAGCCGAGTGGATCGTGGCCGTGAATATATCGGACAGCCCTGATGAATCCACCATTCCTGATCTGGCAGTAGGCCGAGATGGGTTAACTCACGTGATATGGGAAGAGCGCGTTGAGGGAAGGTACCAGATTTACTATTGCCGTGGTCGGGACTTCTCCTGGTCGGTACAGGAGAATATCTCCCCAACCCCGGACAATTCCTACCTGCCCAGCATCACGGTGGACGGCGATGGCTTCCCACACGTCTCCTGGGACGAATCCGATCAACTCCCTTATTTCTGGCGGCAGGCATCACTTCCCTGGATTGCAGGGAGCAGCATCGCCCAAAGTCCCGAAGGAATCGCCGATGTGGTGCTTTTCGCAGAGGATGAGGGGCGGATCCATTCCGCCTGGGCACAGCGCCTGCCGGATGGCAATTGGGAGATCTTTTACAGCAGCCACGCTCCCTTTTTCCTATACCGCGCCCGCTTACCGGTGATTATGTGCGCTTCGTCCCGCTAACTCAGACCACAGCGCATTATCCCGGCCAAAGATCGAAAACAGATCACGGCGAAAACGCGAAAGACGCAAAGCATGGATTTCGGCGGCTTGGCGTCTTTGTGTTTTTATTGTATGCTGATAGTTGGTGAACAGCGATGATCGAGGGTGAGCGGCTTTATCGTACCGAGGCCGTGGTTCTGAAACGGATGGATTTCGGCGAGGCGGATCGGCTGCTGACGCTTTATACGCCCGAGTTGGGCAAAATCCGCGTCGTCGCCAAAGGGGTGCGCAAACCCACCAGCCGCAAGGCGGGTCATCTGGAGCTATTCATGCGCAGCGGTTTGCTCCTGGCACGGGGGAGAAACCTGGATATCGTGACCCAAGCGGAGACGCTCGACCCTTTCTTGCCGCTGCGCACCGATCTCTGGCGGGTGAGCCATGCCTGTTACGCAGCCGAGCTTTTGGATGCTTTCACCTCCGAGGGAGAGGAGAACTATCCTCTTTACAACCTGCTGGTGGAAGCCCTGGGCTGGATTTGCGAGGAGACGGACCTTGATCGGGCTACGCGCTTTTATGAGTTGCGCTTGCTGGGATATGTGGGCTTCCGCCCGCAGTTGTTTTCCTGCGCGGCCTGCCAAGAGGAGATCAAACCGATGGTCAATCATTTCAGCCCGGAGCGAGGCGGGGTTCTCTGCCCTCGCTGTGGGCCGAACCAATTGGGGGCAGAGACTATCTCTCTGAACGCGCTCAAAGTCCTGCGCTTCTTCCAGACCAGAGAGTACAGCACCTGTCGTCAGGTGTCTATCAGCTCTGGGGTGCATCGGGAAGCCGAGCGGGCCATGTATTGTTACATCGTCTATCACCTGGAGCGGCAATTGAAATCCACCGCGTTTTTGGAGCTTCTGCGGCGGCAAAGATCAGGCGCGGGTTGACGCCTGGTCAGATCCTCACCGGTGAGGTTTATCCAATTACGCGAGAATGTGGGGAGATTATGAACAAAACATTGAACATGCAAGAAGTGATCATACGGCTGGAACGCTTTTGGGCGGATCAGGGTTGCCTGATCTGGCAGCCGTATAACGTCCAGGTGGGCGCGGGCACATTGAACCCGGCCACGGCCTTGCGGGTGCTCGGCCCGGAGCCGTGGCATGTGGCTTACGTGGAGCCGAGCGCGCGGCCGGCGGATGGACGATACGGCGAGAACCCGAACCGCTGGCAGCAGTTTTACCAGTATCAGGTGATCTTGAAGCCCGATCCTGGCAACCCGCAGGAGCTTTACCTGCGCAGCCTGGAGGCGTTGGGCATTGACCTGAGCAAGCATGACGTGCGTTTCGTGGAGGACAACTGGGAAGCGCCCGCCTTGGGCGCGTGGGGCTTAGGCTGGGAGGTCTGGCTCGACGGCCAGGAGATCACCCAGTATACCTATTTCCAACAGGCGGGCGGATTCGATCTGGATCCGGTGTCGGTGGAGATCACCTATGGCCTGGAGCGGATCATGATGTATCTGCAAGAGGTGGATAGCTTTGTCAAGATCCGCTGGACAGACGACGTCACTTACGGCGAGGTGCTGTTGCGCGGCGAGGTCGAGCATTGCCAATACAACTTTGAGTATGCCGACATCGCGCGGCTGACCGAGATGTATAACCTCTATGAACAGGAAGCTTTGAACTGCCTGGAACAGGGCCTGGTTTTACCCGCGCACAGCTATGTGCTGAAATGCTCTCATACCTTCAATGTGTTGGATGCGCGAGGGGCCATCGGCGTTACAGAGCGGGCGCGTTATTTCTCGCGCATGAAGGCTCTCTCGCATCGGGTAGCGGAGGCGTATCTGAAGCAACGGGAAGAGATGGGCTTCCCCTGGCTTAAGCGGGCGGCGCCGGTGCCTGTGGCGCGTAAACAGGGCGAGGCGGCTGGCCCCTTCCCGACCGATCCTGCGCCTTTTCTTTTAGAGATCGGTGTGGAGGAACTGCCCGTCGGCGATCAGGTGGCGGCGATAGGGCAGCTCCACGACATGGTTCCCAGATTTTTGGCGGAGGCTGGGTTGGAGTACAAGAGTTTCAATACATTCGCCACGCCGCGCCGTCTCGCAGTCTATGTGGATGGCCTGGCTCCCAGCCAAAAAGATCAGGAGCAGGTCATCAAAGGGCCCCCGGCCAAAGTTGCTTTTGATGCCGAGGGGCGTCCCACTAGAGCGGCGGACGGCTTCGCGCGCAGTGCAGGCCTGCCGGTGGGAGAATTGGTGGTGCGGGAGTTCGAGGGCCGGGAATATCTGGTCGCCATTCGCCGGCAAAAGGGCAAGCCTGCCGCCGAGGTCTTGGCAGAGATGCTGCCCAGGCTGATCGGCTCACTGCGCTTTACCCTGGCTATGCGCTGGGAGAGGACAGGGGCTGTCTTTTCGCGGCCTATACGCTGGCTGGTGGCACTGCTGGACGATCAGGTGGTGGATTTCACCTTTGCTGGGGTGCGGTCGGGGCGCACCAGCCGGGGCTTGCGCTCCCTGGGATCGCCGACGCTTGTGATTTCGCGTGCTGAAGATTACCTGGCGACGATGGCCACACACGACGTCATCGTGGACGCGCAAGAGCGCCGCGAGTTGGTACGCCGCCAGGTGGAGGCTCTGGCGAAGGAAGCGGGTGGGGAGGTGGCGTCGGATTCCGCCCTGTTGGACGAGGTGACCAACCTCGTCGAATATCCCACGGCGATCTTGGGCCGCTTCGATCCAGCTTACCTCACCTTACCGAAAGAAGTCCTGATCGCCGTCATGGAAAAGCACCAACGCTACTTCCCGGTTTTCAGCAATGGCGTACTCTTGTCCTGCTTTATTGCCGTCGCCAACGGCAAGTGGCAAGAAGTAGATGGGATTCGCCATGTCAACGAGGAGGTGCTGCGCGCCCGCTATGCCGACGCCGCCTTCTTCTACCAGGCGGACATCCGCAAACCGCTCGCCGATTACCTGCCCAGGCTGGGCACGCTGACCTTCCAGGAGCGGCTCGGCTCGATGAAAGACAAGGCGGAGCGCCTGGCCAGGTTGGTGCCCCTCCTGGCGGGGATGCTCGGCGTCCCAGCGGAGGAGGAGCGGGTGGCGATGCGCGCCGCGCAGTTGGCCAAGGCGGATCTCACGACGCAGATGGTAGTGGAGCATACCTCGTTACAAGGGGTGATGGGACGCGAATATGCGCTCAAGTCGGGGGAGGTGGTTGCTGTAGCGCAGGCGATCCATGAACACTATCTGCCCCGCTACGCCGGCGACGAACTGCCTGCCAGCCTGCCCGGCATTCTGGTCGGCCTGGCGGATCGGTTGGACAGCCTGGTAGGGCTTTTCGCCGTGGGGCTGGCCCCTACCGGTTCTGCCGACCGCTATGGCCTGCGGCGCGCTGCGCTGGGTTTGGTGCAGATTCTGGTGGGCCGTGGGATCAGCCTGGATCTGCCCCAGGCGGCCCGGGCCGCGGCAATGCTCATGCCGGTGACTGTCAGCGAGGCGCAATTGCGCGAGGTGAGCGACTTCATCGGGCAACGGCTGCGCGCCTGGTGGCTGGACAGCGGCTACCGCTACGACCTGGTGGACGCCGCCCTGAGCGCACGGGGCAACAACCCCTATCGCGCCTACCAGACCCTGACCGCCCTGACGGAGTGGGTGAAATGCGAGGAGTTCTCCAGGATTTTGACCACCTATAGCCGGCCCTCGCGCATCACCAAAGAGCTGCCCGAGTTATTACCGTTGAACCCTGCCCTGCTCGCCGAGCCAGCCGCCGCACGACTTTATGCGGCGTATCTAGAGGCGGAGAAGCGGATGGAGTCGGTGCAGGACGTGGATGGCCTGTTCGCCGTGTTGGCGCCGCTGGCCAAACCGATCGCCGCCTTCTTCTACGATATCTTTGTCATGGTGGAGGACAAGACGCTCCGCGAGGCCCGTCTCGCGCTCTTGCAGCGGATCGCAGGTCTGGCGGAGGGGATCGTGGATTTGACCAAGGTGCAAGGGTATTAGAGAGGCGTCCAGCCATCGGCAATCCGCTTTCAGCCTTTGACCTGGAAGGAGAGGAACATGTCTCAAGTCATTTCGCACGCGCTCCCGTCGGGGATTTCCCGCGAGACGCTTACTCGATTGCTAGAGGATACGCGAAACCGGGAAGCGCTTCTGCAAGCTACAATCCAGCGCTTTGCGGGGCGCTATGGTGGCTCACTGGAGATGCTGGAAGCGCGCCTGGCGCGGGGCGAGGGGCCAGAACATCCCGATTGGGAGGATTCCATCGAGTGGCGCAATGCTGTAGACGCCCTGCAGCGCACCCAACTCATGCGGAGCCTGCTGGAATGGCTGTTGCGTTCGATCGTGCCCTCGCCAGCTTCGTAGCTTCCTGCGCTCATGTCACGGCTGTCCACGATCTCGTCACCAAGTGGCGGCTGGAATTACAGGGCGGATACCTGCTGGACCTCTACTTCAACGAGGCGCTTGGCAAGTATAGCTACGCCCTGGTGCGGGCTGGCGCTCGCGTATTGGGGTGGGACAACGCGCCGCATCATCCTGGGCTGTCCAGTTTTCCCCACCACGTGCACCGGCCGGACGGCGAGGTTGAGCCTTCTACGCTGACCGGTGACCCAGGCCACGACTTGGAACTGGTTCGCCGTGAGATTGAGGCGTTTCTGACAAAGTAGGCGATTGGTAGAAGCATCGCATAAACATGCCGATCTGCCCATGTAAGGAGAAATTGATGGACGAAGAACTTGAGCGGCGTATCCTTATAGATCCCAAAATCATGGTGGGCAAGCCAGTCATCCGCGGGACACGGATCCCCGTGGAGCTGATCGTGCGGATGCTGGGCCAAGGTGTCTCGGAGGAGGAAATCTTGCGAGAGTACCCGCGTTTGCAGCCGGAGGATATTCGCGCCGCCCTGACCTACGCTGCACAGGTACTGGCGCACGAAGACGTCTTCCCTCTTCCCACCCCCGCGTAGGCCGTATCCACCATGCGGTTCATTGTAGATGAATCCACCGGCGCAGCGGTGATAGAGTATCTGCGCAGCGTTGGCTACGACGTGTTTGCTGTGGCTGAAGCTATGCCTCAAGCCGATGATGCGGTCGTCCTGGCCCGGGCTGTGAGCGAAGAGCGGGTGCTGATAACCAATGACAAAGATTTTGGTGAACTCGTCTTCCGCAGCGGTCAGGCGTACCACGGCGTAGTGTTGTTGCGGCTTCGCGACGAAAGCCCGGCCAACCGCATCCGCGTGCTGGAGACTATTCTGGAACGGTATGCCGAGCAGTTAGCACGTCACTTTATCGTAGCGACGGAAAGAGGCGTGCGCATCCGCCCCGTCAAGTCTATATAGCACAAAATGCCTTGATAGCAGGCAAAGGTAACAAGATGGGTGAAACGTCTTGTACCAGCAAACGCCTCTACTTCTTCTGGGACTATGACCTCAGCGACGAGGATCTCCATCGCATTCTGCGCAGCGGCAGCCCGACGGAGAAAGCCTGGATCATCACCCGCATCCTGGAGTACGCCAAATGGGACGACATCTGGCATTATTTGACGCTGGCGGACATCCGCGAGAACTTTGCCAACCTCCGCTTCCGCCAACCCCAGGATCGGGAACTCTGGGCTTATGCATTGGAGAGGTGGACGCGCCGTGAGTAACGCGCAGCTTACGCCTTTGCAGGCTGATTTCCTCTTCCTCGTTCACGCTCCCCGAATTGCAAGCCTTCATCGTTGCCCTGGCTGACCGGCTGCTTGGTCGGTGGCGACCACCAGATAACGTGGTCTGACCAAGGTGCAGCGATATTAGCGGATAAAGAGGCTGGAGCAAGTGAGTAGAAGGATCGCTCTATCCCGTTTGCTCATATTGCACCTCAGCCTCGGCCTGTGCCTCGTCGCGGAAGTGGGGACTCAAGAAGCCGATAGTATTCAGATCCACCTTGCGCCCCAGGATTTTGGACAGTTCCTCCTCCATGCCGAAGAAAGCCAGCCCCGGCACATGCCCCGGTTCGAACTCGACCAACACATCAACGTCGCTATGCGGGCCAAAATCGTCACGCAAGACGGAACCAAACAGCGATAACTTGAGAATATGATGCCGCCGGCAAAAGTCCGCGATCTGATCCTGGGATATCTCGATATCGTGTCGTTTCATCTTGCTTCCTTGCTGATGGATCTCTCAGCCCTCCTCGGATGGCACAATGCTTTCCAATGCCGCAATCAGGGGCGGCAGGTCTTCGGTGACAACTTGCCAGATGACGTCTTCATCCACGCCCATGTAATCATGGACAATGATATGGCGCATGCCGGTTACGGAGCGCCACGAGATTTCAGGGTGTGCCTGTTGACCCTGCGGCGAAATATGTCGGGCGGCTTCGCCAATGATCTGGATCAGATGGATGAGAGCCAACCGCAGATTCTCATCAGCATCGTAAACCTCCCGGCTTATTCCCTCCACTTTTGCGCGGGCTTTCCGCGCCATATCCAGCATGTGCCCGAAATAGACCATGTCACTCTGCGGCATATTGTACCATTGCCTCGCTCAACACGCGGTCACGGATGCGGTGGTTGAGGAATTTGGCCGTCACCAGATCAATCTCGTGGCCGCCCAAGAGGGCTGATAGTTCGTCCTGGATACGAATCAAGCCCAGCCCCGGCACATGCCCTGGCTCGAACTCGACCAGCACGTCAATATCGCTATCCGGCCCAAAGTCATCGCGCAAGATGGAGCCAAACAGCGACAATTTGCGAATGTGATGTCGCCGACAGAACTCGGCGATCTTGTCCTGGGGTATCTCGATACCGTGTCGGTTCATCTTCTGCTCTCTCGCAAAGCAG
>CAYPON010000094.1:0-11616 GCA_964412315.1 uncultured Anaerolineae bacterium
CCTATCCTCAGCGTGGTGGCAAGAGGGTTGTACAACATCAGCGGCATTATTGTCGCGCTCCTGGGACTCGCTCTCATCTTCGGGTCGCGCTATCTGCGAAATCGGCGATGAAGGTAACGATTGCCCATGGGTGGCGTGCACGGCCAGACCATTCACCACGAAGGTCACGAAGAGCACGAAGAATATTCTCTTCGTGGCCTTCGTGCGCTTCGTGGTGATCTGCTCCATGCTGACATTCCGGGAAAGTGGTCAACCTTCCTCATAGCGCTCGTGCTGAGCGCTATTGCCTTCCTGCCGCTTATCTGGGGGCCAGGGATCGTCGTTACACGTGCTGGAGGCGATAGCCCCTTTCTCCTGGTGCGCTTACAACAACTGGTCGCGGTTCTCCGCGACGGGGTCTTTCCTCCGCGCTGGATGCCCGACGCCGCCTACGGCCTGGGCTACCCTTTCTTCAATTATTACGCCCTCCTCCCTTATTATATAGCCGCCGCCTTGAAATTCTCCGGGTTCGGCTATCTCTGGGCGACCAAACTTACTCAGGTTATCGGCTTTCTGGCCGCAGCCGCGGCGATGTATGGCCTAGCTTGGCGACTGTGGCGCAACAGAGCCAGCGCCTTCCTCGCCGCCCTGGCCTATACCTATGCCCCCTTTCATCTGGTCAACGTCTATGTGCGTGGTGATTCGCTCTCCGAGTTTTACGCTTTCGTCTTCTATCCCCTCATCCTTTGGGCTTTGCTTGTCCTGCGCGAATCGCTCTCCCCGCCTCGTCTGGCCGTCCTGGCCCTGAGTTATGCTGGATTGATCTTGACCCATAATGTGTCCGCGTTCCTCTTTAGCCCTTTTCTCGCGATGTATATCCTGATCGTTTTTGTAGCCGATCCTCACCAGCGGCAGCGTTGGCTCTTGTACAGCGCAGCCGGCCTCGCCCTCGGCCTGATCCTGAGCGCCTGGTTCTGGTGGCCCGCCCTGGCCGAACGAGAGTTGGGGCACATGGCGGACATGACCACCGGCTATTTCCACTACAGCGGCCATTTCCGTGGGCCGGAGCTGATCCAACCGCGTTTCATCTTTGACTATGCCGTCACGGCCCAGCGCACGCCCTTTGTCATGGGGCTTGTCCAGGCTCTCGCCGCAGTGGGAGGGGCAATGGTGGTCATCCTGGCCTGGGTACGCCGCCGCTTCGAGAGCTTTGGCCTGTTCACCCTTCTTCTGCTAGCTCTCTCCACATATCTTATCACCCCGCTATCGCGCCCGCTATGGGAACGGATACCGCTGCTGCCGCTCGCCCAATTCCCCTGGCGATTTTTATCCATTCAAACCTGCGCTTCTGCCCTTCTTGCCGCCGAGTTGCCCAGGAGCCTGCCTCGTCTGCGTTGGGTCGCTCTTGGCCTGGGTGGCCTTCTGCTGATCGCCGCACTGGGAGGGCTGCGACCGGAGCGGATGGCGATAGAGGAGAGGGATGTATCCTCTGGCCGCCTGCGCCTGTATGAGCTTTTCACGGGTAATATCGGCACCACCGTGCGCTACGAGTATCTGCCCCGCTGGGCGGAGACACGTCCCTTCACATCAGCCGCGCTTGTTACACAAGAGGAAAAGGCTCCTCCTCTCGTCGTCGTTGGGGCGTTGACAGTGGCCCGCTTGCAGGAACTTCGGCCCGCCCAAGAATTATGGGAGATCGAAGTCGCCTCTGAAGCAGCCACCCTTGCTTTCCAGACTTACTATTTCCCCGGCTGGCGCGCGACGGTGGACGGTAAGGCTGTCGCTATATCGCCACTACCAGGACTAGGTTATATCCAGCTTCAACTGACTCAAGGGAAGCACCAGGTCATTCTTCGCTTCGGGAGGACGCCGCTGCGGGCATGGGCTGAGGCATCCTCACTGTTCGCTTTCGTGGCTATTGCGGCGATCTTGCTCAAAGGCTGCTTGCCTGACAGGCGGCTGTGGAAGAAGGCCGCTTTCGCCTTGTTAGCTCTCTGCGCACTTATTATCCTTGTATGGCTCCTGCGGACGATACCACCCCGTCCCCAGGCGGTGGCAAGCTCTGTCTCCGACTTGACGATGGATTTCGCCCGCCAGCCTTACCTTCATCACAACCCGGCCGGCATATCCTTCGGCGGCCAGGCTCGCCTGAAGGGTTATCGTCTGGAGACAGATCAAGTCAAGGCAGGGGAGACCGTGCGGCTCACCCTTCTCTGGGATCAGGCCAAGGGGGGCGCGTCTGTGGCCGAGGTGCGATTGGTGTCTTTGGCCGAGCCACTTTTCCAGGTAGACAACCCGCTGGCCGTGGAGCGCACCCCTCTACAAGCTGAGGCGACCTATCACACCCTGCCCGTCCCCACCCGCACTGTTCCTGGCATTTACCTGATCAGTGTGCGCGTTTGGGATGGCGAGCAAGAGGTCCCCCCCTTGACCGGACGAGGAGAGACGCTGGGAACCACTTACCTGCAGCCGGTTCGCGTCCTCAACGAACTGCACGATCGTCCCGCTGAGAAGGCACTTGCTTCATTCGGCCCCTGTATCACCCTGACAAGTGTGTCGGCAGTACAGACAACAGCGACGAGATTGGACGTGGAATTGCTCTGGCAGGTGGGATGTGCCATCCCACAGAACTATGCCATGTCACTGCGCCTCAAGGCTGCCGATGGCAGAAACGTATCCGCGATGGATCTCCAGCCACATTACGGCCTTTATCCGACCAGCTTCTGGCAGCGAGGCGACATAATACCAGATCGTGTCTCGCTCCCCCTGCCGGAGGGAACATCTCCTGGTGGGGATTACGCGCTGGAAATCGTGCTTTACGAGCCGAAAGGGCTACAAGCTATTGGCCAGGTCACGATCCCATCCATTGCCCTCACCCGCCCGACGGTTAAAGCGAATTATTCTCCTCTCCATCGCTTTCCGCCCGATATAGATTTGGTAGCCGTGCAGCCCGGTTCAACCACTATCGAAGAGGGGCAACCTTTAGTGGTCAAGACGACCTGGGCGGCTGCTGTCAAGCCGGGCCGCGATTACAAATGCCGTCTCGTCGTGCGCGGCGAGACGAGCGCGGTCACCCTGCAACAGGTCGAGGCTCTAGCGCAGGGCTATCCGACATCGCAATGGCCGCAACATGCCTTGATCGCCATCGAACACCGCCTGGCAGGGGTTCCCGCGGGCAGGTACCAGCTTTCCTTAACGCTCCTCGATGCTGGAAGCGATGAGAGCTATGGAACGTATACCTTGCCGGCCTTGCTAACGGTCAAGGCGCGGCCCCGCGATTTCGCGATCCCCAAAATGCGGACGCGCCTGGATGTGGACTTGCCACCGATCCGGCTGTTAGGCTATGATATACAGCAGAAGGCTAAGGCATTGGAGTTAACTTTGTACTGGCAGGCCCTGGGAACGATAAACACGGACTACAAGGTGTTTGTTCACCTCTTCGATCCTGCGCAAGAGACAATCGTCAGCCAATTCGACGCCATGCCGCGCCATAATACATATCCGACGACGCGCTGGGCTGAAGGGGAAGTGGTGCGCGACGCCATCGTCCTCCCCTTGTCCGACGCGCCCCCTGGAACCTACCGCCTGGCGGTTGGGCTTTATAACCCGCAAAACGGAGCGCGCCTGCCAGCCGCGGCTCATCCACGGGTCACAGTATCTGATAACCGCATCATCCTGCCGGATGGCGTTCGCTTGCCGTAAAGTAAGGAGCAGAGAAATGGGCATCTATGAGAGATATGCGCAGATCTATGATTCGCACCAGATTGGTTTTAGCCTCAGGATAATCCCATATCTGGATCAGGTTCTGACGCGGCACCAGGCGGAGGTTGACTCCGCCCTCGATCTGGCCTGTGGGACAGGCACGGTGGCCCTGAGTTTCGCAGCGAGGGGCTGGGAGACATATGGTATTGACCTTTCGCCGGCCATGCTGGCGGAAGCGCGCCGCAAAGCGGAGGCGGCAGGGGCGATGGTGGCGTTCAGTCAGCAGGACATGCGCTCCTTCATCCTGCCCCATCCGGTCAGCCTCGTCACCTGTTTCTATGACAGCCTGAATTACCTGCTATCTGTGGACGATCTGCGGCAAACCTTTGGTCGAGTCGCAAACGCCCTGCGCCTCGGCGGTTTCTTTCTGTTCGACATGAACACACCCTGGTTCCTAGAACATGGATGGGATCACAACACGTTTTATCTTGATTGTGAACCAGCCTCTGTTGTCATGCAGAGCGAGTACGATCCGCAGAGCGGGCAGGCCGCGGTCGCCATCATCGCCTTTGTGAAGCGCGGGGAGCTTTACGAGAAATTCGTGGAGCGCCACACGGAGCAGGGCTACAGCATGGAGCAGATCCGCGAGGTAGCGGAGGCGGGTGGGCTGCAAATCGTGGCAAGCTACGATTGCTTTACCTTCGATCCAGCCACTCCGCAAAGCCGTCGCATCTTTTGGGTAACGCGCAAACCCACGAACATGTAGCCGCAGGCTCATGCCTGCGTATCGCATCTTCGTCAAGAGGGAAGACTCATGAGATTCATGCGCCGAGCAGCGGCCATTCTAGCGCGCATCGGCTACTTCCTGAGCCGTTACAAATTCCTCTTTATGCCTTTAGATACGCTGGCGTTGGCTCTGCTTCTCTTCTTTCCATTCTACATCGGCTGGTATGGATGGAGAAGAAGCTTTCAGTGGAGCCATGGGCTGGGGATCGTCGCCTGCCTGCTTCTTCTTCCAGCTTTGGCGTTCGTCCGTACAAAGAGATACACTTTCTTCGAACCGGGCGATTTTAAGCCTTCGGGCGACGAGAAGCCGCTGCGGGCCGAGGAGAAAATCTCTTGTCGAGGCACAGGGTATTTTGAGGTCAGTGGCATGAGGCGCCGCTTCATAGAAATCCCCGCGCTTTTTTGGACCACCGAGCTGCACGATCACATCATTACGGGCAGGGTCAATGTCGTCCAGATCCCCTTCCTGACCTCGCCCATCGAGGAGAGGGGGATGTGGTACATTTTTATCAGCCCCAGGGACGTGCTCTCGGTAGCTACAGGCAGTCTCTATTTCGGCCTATCCTGCCGTCCAGCGATCCGGCTCGGCTATCGAGAGCCTTCCGGAGTGGAGAGCAGCGCTTATCTCTCCTTTGACAGCCGCGAAAGCCTCATCAGGCTACAGCAGGAACTCACGACGCGCTCCAAACGCCTATCCGAAAGCCGGTAGGGATGATCCCCCGCGACATCGGCTGCTTCCCGATGCTGGGGGCGACTGAAGCCATCATGACGGGCGGTCGCAGCCGGCTTGATGGAGCATCAGAAGGGCGTGCATCGGCGGGGCGCCGTGATGGGCAACAGGATATGAAACCTCACGCCTGGGTATCGCCTTTCACCATAGTCTGCGCTTTCGACCCAGAGCCGTCCGCCGTGACATTCAATAACCCCTCTAGCGATGGTTAGCCCGAGATGATCAGCGCTTCGTTTCCTCGCTTCTCCGCCTCGGCCGGACTCTTTGGCTCCGCCGCTGTAGGTCTGTCGGAAAAGGCGTTCCCGCTCCACGGGGGCCAGGTCGAAGCTGATGTTGCTCACCACGATCTCCACGAACGAACTGTCAACCTCTATAGGTGGCTCAACTTGCGTCAACGGGGCCTCCAACAAACGCGCCGAGATACGAATCTCTCCGCCGGGAGGAGTTTTTTCCAACAGATGGCCGATGATATTGTGGAAAGCCTGGCGAAGGCGAGCGATGTCTCCTTCGATCTTGGGCAAGCTTTCCAGGCCCTCAACCCAGATCGCGTGGCGGCCTTCGGCGATGAGCCTCCTCAAATCCCGCAAGGCCAGATGGATCACTTCCGACAGGGATAAAGGTTTTAACGATAGCTCCAGAGCATTGACCTGAATAGCTGTGGCATCTAGCACATCCTCGATGAGTTCGCGGAGGCGTTGCGTGCCCTGGACAATCCTCTTCGCTATCGCTCGGGCTTCTGCCGCGTCTAGCTTGCCAGCCTGTGCCATCTCCGCAAGCAAGGCCGAGTATCCCTGGATGAGGGTGAGGGGAGGTCTAAGCTCGTGGGATGCGGCGATCAGAAAACTGGCCTTGGCCTGATCTAAACGGCTCTGCTGGCGGGACAGGAGGCGCCGTTTGGCTTCCACGACGTTGGCGTCCAGAGGTGAAAGAGGCACACTGGGAGAGGTCCACGGCGGTGGATTTCGCATGGTCTTCTTCCTTTGTCGGGTAGATAGGATGAGCGTCAGGAAAGGAAGGAAATCCTAGACACATACCCCCAGTTAACCTCAATTTTATCACAAAACGATGAAGAACAGATGAAAACCTGGCCACTACAAGATTACAGATTTTTCACCAGGCTTTTTCTTGGCCATTGAGGTCGTCGCGCTCCAACTTCATATCGTGGAAAAGCAACCAGTACCTCCCCCACTTGCGCGTGAAAAACTGGCGCAGATGAGCGTACTCCGGCTTTTGCAGGAAAGAGAGATCCTCGCCCGAGTCCACAGGTTGATAGCGCGACCCGGCATGGACAAAGCCGCATTTTTCGTAGCAACGGATAGCGCGTTGGTTGGTGGCTGCCACGTCAAGCCACAGCACGCGAAAGCCGAGCACATCGAAATAGTACGGCGCGAAAACCGTTATCGCTTCCGTTCCATAGCCCTGGCCCACCCAGTCCGCACCTAAAGAAATGCCCAACACCGCCGATTCCCCCGGACGGATATGGCGCAGAGATAGCCGTCCGATGACGCGGCCATCGCGCAAGGTAATCGTGTACATGCGATAGCTGGGGTCCTGGGAGCGCCGCTCAAGCCAATGATCCATCTGCGCCTTGCTCTCCCAATAGAGATTCCATGTCAGGCTGAGCGGCTCCCTGAAAGGCCGCCACCTCTGCATCTGCTCCAGGTCGCCCCGCACCATGCGGCGGATAATCAGCCGCTCCCCTTCCAGCCACCTTTCTGTTTTCGCGCTTCGTGTCGTTTCTTTGCGCAAGCCAAGTTGAGTTACCATCTAAGCCGTGTCTCCCAGGCCCCTTCACGCCGCTGGCTTATCCCTGGTAAATACGGGCAGATTGCCGAGGGCGATAATGCCTTTCCACTGGGCGGGATCCCCTTCCGTAAAGACGGCAGCCTCGGCCACAATCCTGCCCTCCGCCTTGGCGATCAGGTCACGCAAGCCTCGCAGGGTGCTGCCGGTGCTGATCACGTCGTCCACGATAATGACCCGTTTACCTTTGATCAAGGCTCGATCTTTGCCGTCCAGCCATAGCGTTTGCGGCTTGCCGGTGGTGATGGAGACCACCTCCGCGCTGAGGCAGTTCAGCATGTAAGGCTTGCGCTCCTTACGCACGACAACGTAGGGCAGGCCCGTTTGCACTGAAAGTTCATAAGCCAGGGGGATGCTCTTCTCAGCGGGTGTCGCAATAACATCCGCCCCTTTGGGCAGTCGCCCGGCCAGTTCTTTCGCCACCGCTTTCACGACCTGGGTATCGCCCAGCATATTAAAGATAGCGATCCTGACCCCCGGCGCTACCTCCAGCAGCGGTAGGTGGCGCTCCAAGCCGACGATTTTCACTGTGTAATACTCTTGCTGCTCCATGTCCCCAGTTCCTCCGATGATGATTTTGTGGAAACCTTCCCGCAGGTTTATGCATGGCTGCGGACCTTATCTCTGCGACACTTTGCTCTCTTCCTCCCACTCTCTCTTCACCGTTCTGTAAAACTCGGCATTTTCGACGAGCATCTCGCGGATCGGCAGGTGATAGGGGCATTTCTCCTCGCATTCGCCGCATTCGGCGCATTTTTCCACGCTCTCGGCAGCTTCTAGGAAACTGCCGGTGAAGAAACGCGCCGCAGGGAACCGCTTCCAGAAGCTGCGGATGTTCATGACCGTGGAGATGCGCACCCCTTCCGGGCAGGGCTGACAGTACTCACAACGCCGGCAGAAACGTTTGCCCAACTCCTGGCTCATCCGCTCCAGTTCTTGCCATTCCTGGGGCGTCAACTCCCAAGGCCCGTTCACGATCTTGACGATCTCTTCGATCTCCTCAACCTTTTCGATACCGGGGTCAGGGAGAACACCCTCGAACTGCAGGAGGTATTTGATCGCCAAGTCCGCCCTATCCAGGAGACCGCCCGAAAACGGCTTCATGGCGATAAAACCGAGGTCATGTTTTCGCGCCAGGGGAAGCAATTCCAGGGCAGGCTCGCGCGTCACAAAATTGAACGGGAATTGGATCGTCTCAAAATACCCTGAGGGCACTGCTTTCAAGGCCACCTCCATGGAATGGCTCGACATACCAATGTGCCTGATCTTGCCCTCTTGCAGGGCTTCCCTCGCTGTCTCCATCGCTCCGCCAGGCCCCAGAACCTGGTCATACGCCTCGAAAGTGCTGACACCGTGAAACTGCCAGAGGTCAATGTAGTCGGTGTTCAGCCGCTTTAGGCTCAGATGTAGGTGCTCCCGGGCAGTGGCTTTATCCCTGGCCCCTGTTTTGGTAGCGAGAACCACTCGCCCTCGCCGGCCAGCGATGGCCTTGCCGATACGTTCCTCGCTGGTCGTGTAGCCGTTGGCGGTATCGAAGAAAGTGACCCCCAGATCGAGGCAACGGCGCACGACTTTGACGGCCTCCTCATCGGTAAGCCTTTGAATGGGAATGCCCCCGAACCCGATGCGAGAGACCTGCAATCCGGTCTTGCCCAGTCTCATAATAATCACCCCACATGGCATACGTTGCCGAACTCAATAGACGAGCCTAGTATATACCGAAACATGCCACCGGCCAACTGGGGATGAGCGCGCACGCCTTCCATGCTTGGCGCAAAACCGAAGGCAGATACACCTTATGCCCGACATATATCTATCATATCTCGTTCATTCGGTTGCGCAACTTGCCTTTCAGAAGCATCTGCCATATCATGTTTGCTATCTATTCAGTTGCCCGTCCATCCTCAAAACGGGGAAGTTGCCATGAAAATTACCGACATCGAGACGATAGCCGTAGACCGCTATCTGTTCGTCAAGGTGCACACCGACGAGGGCCTCACCGGCCTCGGCGAATCCGGCGCCTGGGGCTACCTGGAAGCCTCGGCCAGCGCCATCGAAACCTTCAAACGTTACTTGATCGGCCAGGACCCGCTGCGTATCGAACACCATTGGCAATACCTCTACCGCTGGAGCCATTTCCGTGGGGCGGCGATCATGGGCGGATTGAGTGCGATTGACCTCGCCCTCTGGGATATCGCCGGCAAATACTTCGGCGTGCCCTGCTATCAACTCCTCGGCGGCAAATGCCGCGACAGGGCGCGCGTCTATTACCACGTCTTTGGCCGCACCAAGGAGGAGTTGATCCAGGGCTGCATAGAGGCCAAGAAACAGGGCTACACAGCGGTGGGCCATCTCACCCCCTTCCTGGACGAACCCCACGACATCCCCTACTTCAAGACGCACGTAGACAAGATGGAAGATGCCATCGAGACCGTGGCGCGTTACCGGCAGGCGGTGGGCAAAGAGGTGGATCTTTGCATCGAGATTCACCGGCGCTTGACCCCTGCGGAAGCGATCGTGCTGGGCCGCGGCATCGAACCATATCACCCCTTCTTCTACGAAGACCCTGTCACTCCCGATAATCTGGACGATATGGCCTTCGTCGCCCAACACATCCATATCCCCATCGCCACCGGCGAGCGGTTGCACACGATCTACGAGTTCGAGATGCTCCTCGCCCGCGGCGCGGTGCAATACGTGCGCCCCGATGTCTGCCTGGCGGGAGGGCTGACGCATTGCAAAAAGATCGCGGCCCTGGCGGAGGCACGTCACGTCGGCGTCGTCCCCCACAATCCGCTCAGCCCTGTCAGCACCGCGGCCTGCGTACAGTTGGCCGCCTGCATCCCGAACTTTGCCCTGCAAGAGTACCCTCGCGGAGAAGGTCAGCCGCCGAAGAGCGAGATTGTCAAAGGCACGCTCAAAATCGAGAACGGCTTCCTTATTGTCCCCGACGCCCCCGGGCTGGGGGTCGAATTGGCAGCGGATGCCCAGGAACGCTATCCCTACAGGCCCCGCAGGGTGGATACGCGCTTGCACCTGGACGGCTCCGTCGTAGACCAGTAGAGGGAACCTGTCTAAAATCGTCTCCTGGATCGCTCTTGCAGGCTCTCACCACGAAGATGAAAAAGCTCCACGTTCCCGCGATTTGACAGCAGCAGGGAATTGGATATAATTAGTATCCGAAATATTCGTTTCCGAAATAACAAGAAGGGGAGCATCTATGGCCGACGACGCTGGAAACGAGCCTGCTGATTCCTCTGCCGTGATGGCCCGTTTTCTCCGTATCTATCGCTATCTCAACCGGTATTCCCGCGCCATTGCCCGCGAATTCGGCATCTCGGGCCGGCAACTCTCCGCATTGCGCTACCTGAGCAAATGCGGGCGCGCCACGATTGGGGAATTGAGCGATTACCTCTATGTGTCCGATAGCTCGACCTCCGAGCTGGTGGACAAGCTTCAGGAGCGTGGCCTGGTGCTCCGCACCCGCTGCACGAAGGATAGCCGCGTGGTCAGGGTGAGCCTGACGCCGCAGGGAGAATCCCTGGTCGCCTGTGCACCTCTGGCCGGGATCAGCCTGATGCGACAGCGGCTTGAGTCGTTGCCAGACCAAGAGCTGGCCTCCCTCGCCCATGCATTGGAGCTTTTGGCGAATCTGCTGGGCGTTGATGAAATCCCACTGCGATCGGAGTGACAAACTGTGCGAACGATTTGGCGTATTCTCACCTGGGTTAAACCGTACTGGTTCAAAGAAGCGTTAGCTTATCTGACCTTGCTCTCTATCAATGGTCTGCAAATCTATATCCCTTTGCTGATTCGTCGCATCGTAGACGAGGGGATCAGCAAAGAGGATTTCCGGCTGTTAGCACTGCTCAGTCTCACCCTCATCGGGTTGGATCTGCTACGGGGCGTGTTCAACTTTCTCGAAGGCTATCTGACGGAATGGGTCTCTCAATACGTCGCTTACGACTTTCGCAATGCCATTTATCGCAAGCTTCAGCATCTTTCGTTCAGCTACCACGATCGCTCTCAGACCGGGCAATTGCTCTCGCGTGCAACGAGCGATGTGGACCGGGTTCGCTTTCTCACCGGTCGCGGCCTGTTGCGGCTGATTGACTCTTTTGTCCTTTTCGCCGGTACTGCGATCATCCTGATCCGTATTAACCCTGTGCTGGCGTTGATGTCTCTGGCTACGGTGCCTTTCATCTATCTAGTCTCGCAACGCTTCGCCACCCATGTTCGCCCCCTGTTCTGGCTTGCCCAAAACCAACTGGGCGAACTGGCCACGCGCATCCAGGACAACCTGACCGGCCTGCGTATCGTCAAAGCTTTCGCCCAAGAAGAAGCCGAGATCAAACGCTTCACGACGAAGAACGAGGAGCTTTTTGACAGCAACGTCAGAGCGTCCCGGCAGCGCTCCATTTACGCACCTCTGCTCGATCTCATCGCCAACTTGGGGACAGTCTTCATCATCTGGTACGGCGGCACCCTGGTCATCCGTCACCAATTGACGCTAGGCGAACTGGTGGCTTTCAATAGTTATCTCCTGCAACTGGTGATGCCTATGCGCAGGCTGGGCTTTCTCATCTCCATGCTCTCGCAAGCGCAGGCTTCCGGCG
>CAYPON010000095.1:0-2619 GCA_964412315.1 uncultured Anaerolineae bacterium
TCCCGCCCCTTCCGCCAGGTTGTGCGTTTCCTGCAGATAGATCACGATCGCGCGTTTCATCTCATCCTCGGAGACGAGCACGAAATCGTCCAGGTAACGGCGCAAGATGACCTGCGCCGTTTCAAAAGTGGTGCGGGTGGCCAGCCCCTCGGCGAAGGTCTCCATTTTGGCCGTGGCTGGCTTTCCTGACTTCCAGGCAAGATAGGCAGCGGGTGCTTTCTCCGCCTGGACGCCGATGACCTGGATAGCGGGATTGATGGATTTGGCAACGATACATGCGCCGGCTGCGCCGCTTCCTCCACCCACAGGGACCAGAATCACCTCTACATCGGGCAAATCCTCCAGGATTTCCAGGCTGTATGTGCCCACGCCCGCGATCAGCGGCGAATCCGCCGGGCCTACGTAGCGATAGCCTCTCTCCCCCGCCTCCGCTATGACCCACTCGCGTGCCTCATCGTAGTCGCGCCCATGAAAAACTAACTGCGC
This sequence comes from uncultured Anaerolineae bacterium, assembly GCA_964412315.1. Taxonomy (GTDB): domain Bacteria; phylum Chloroflexota; class Anaerolineae; order JAAYEA01; family JAAYEA01; genus CAYPON01. The sequence continues at coordinate 487 of CAYPON010000095.1, forward strand.
ACCGAAGGAACGTATACGGGCCACTTTCCCCGGATTCGCACCCTCCGGAACGGCGATCAATGTGGGAACCCCAAAGACCTGCCCGGCGAAGGCGATGGATTGACCGTGATTGCCCGTGGATGCGGTCGCCAGCCCGTGTCGTTTCTCCTCCTCAGAGAGGTTAGCCGCGAGATTCAGGCCTCCACGGATTTTGAATGCCCCCGTAGGCTGATAGTTCTCATGTTTCACCCACACCTCCGCCCCGCTGAGATCGCTCAGCCCCCGGTAGGAATACAGCGGAGTTGGGCGCAGATGGCGACACACGACCTGGCGGGCGCGAAGAACATCCTGGAAAGTTGGTGTATCAATCTCGGATGTATATGGTTTCTCCACTGGCATTAGCTTTCCTTTCTCACTTTCGCGCTGGCGGCCTCTCAAAAGAAGTCACGGTGACTTGAGGTAAGGTGGCATCGGAGGTGGCCATATAGACAAAGACTTTGCTATCCGGCGCCATCTCACGCAGGCGAATAACAGCAAAGCGATGCTGTTCGCCGCCTCCGCGCAAGACGTAATCCCCCTCGCTCACCACCTGCATGTGATGAATCATAGAGGTGCCCACTTTATCATAGCGGATGTTGATGCAAACATTATGAGCTGGCCGCCCACCCCGGTTTTCGACGATTAAACCGGTGATGACGATGATCTTGGGAATTTCATAGGGGGGCAGGATGGTGTAACGCAGGTCGGACTGCGGAATTGGTTTCACCCACGAAATGCGGCGCGCCAAAGGAGCCAATGTGTCTTTCAAGCCTGACAAGCCGGCAAAGCGGCCTGTCTTGGTGATGTTCTCTCTCTCTGACATGTCCCCTCCCATATCCGCCGAAATGGTCAAGCCTGGGCGAACCAGAGGCTAGCTTTTCGCCCCTATTCGATGTCCGGAAAACATTGGGTGAGAAGCCACCCGCCGCCCACAACCAAAGCCATGATGACAGCAGCAAAAACAAAGAGCGAGAAAACGCCGATAATCATGTTGCGCCGCCGTTCAGCCGGCTTTCTGGTGATCACAGCGCCAAGTTTGGCGAAGCGAGGCCAGTAGGCGACGAACCCGCCCACCACAGCACCCCAAAAGATACCCCCCATCAGTGAGATACGAATGCCCGAGGCCTGAGCAACGGATACCAGAATGATGCCGACAAGAACTCCGATAAACATGCCCCGCATGATCTGCCGGTCAAAGATATTCGCCAACTCCCACTCCTTCCCGCCCAATCATAAAGAACCCGCTGTGCAGCGGTTATATCATACTTCATTTTCCCCCAGTCGGCAACAACCGCTTCAGCCAAGAACTCTCCACTCCTGGCTGAATGCAGGAAATTTTTTATCCTTTTTTCTCATTTATTCATTTCCTACACTTTGAAGTATAATAAGCAAGAATGACATGATGGGGAAATGTGTGTTTAGCGCATTGCCCTGTTACCTTTGGTAGCAACTTGGGTTATAATAAGCAAGAACTATATGATGAGGAAATTTGGGTTTGCGTTCAAACGCTTGTGAATACAAGAACATGATAACACAACTGCCAGTCCTGGACAAAGGCTATGTGCAGCTCGAAGAGTACATGGGCGGCGACGAAGCCGTGATTCGCGGCGCGCGAATATGCTACCAATCGGCCGCCAAAGACCCGGAGGCCGACCGGAGGCTCATTGCCCGTCTGATGGCCAGTGAACCGAAACATAACACGGTTTTTGAGCACGCCGTTTTCCGTTTCGGCGTGAAATGTCCCATCTTTGTGGCGCGGCAATGGATGCGCCACCGCATTTGTAGCTTCAACGAGAAGAGCCTAAGATACTGTATGGCCGAACGGGAATACTACATACCCCAAGACGAACAAGATGTCCAAGCCTACATCAAACATATGGAGGCTTCTTTTGACCTCTACGAGCAGCTTGTCGCCGAAGGCTGGCGCAAGGAGCGAGCGCGTGGTGTTTTGGGTACGGCGGTATATACCGAGTTCATCTGGACGGTCAATTTCTGGAGCCTGGCCAACTGGTTGACCAAACGGCTTGATCCCGCAAGCCAGTGGGAGCACCGACAATACGCCCACGCCATCCTGAAGATCGTCGAACAGGTCATGCCGATTAGCACCAGAGCTTT
>CAYPON010000095.1:2719-11593 GCA_964412315.1 uncultured Anaerolineae bacterium
CCCACGCCATCCTGAAGATCGTCGAACAGGTCATGCCGATTAGCACCAGAGCTTTCCTGGAAAACTTGCCTGAGCACATCAAAAGGTATGTAAAAGAGCATCATGAGACCCTCGTGGGATGAGTATTTCAGCCAGATTACGAGGCAGGTAGCTACGCGCTCCACCTGCCTGCGCAGACACGTAGGCGCTATCATCGTCAAGGAAAAGCGTATCCTCTCCACAGGCTACAACGGCGCACCGAGCGGGCTTCCGCATTGCGACGAGGCCGGCTGTTTGAGAGAAAAACTCGGCATCCCCTCCGGCCAACGGCAGGAAATCTGCCGCGGTTTGCACGCTGAACAGAACGCGATCATCCAAGCTGCCCTTCACGGCGTGGCCATAGCTGGCAGCGATATATACATCACCCACCAGCCCTGTATCACCTGTGCCAAAATGATCATCAACGCTGGCATCAAGCGGGTCATGTGCCTGGACAGCTACCCTGATGAGATGGCACGCTCATTTCTTGAAGCGGCCGGCGTGAAATTACAGACCTTAGTCCAAGAACCTGAGGAGGTTTCATGACACTCGATCCCAAAGTGGCTAAATTGCGCGAGATGGCCGAGGCTGCCCAAAAAGGGGGCGGCCAGGAGCGAATCGCGCAACAACGTGCCAAAGGCAAAATGACCGCCCGCGAGCGGATCAAGGCCCTCCTGGATGAAGGGAGCTTTCAAGAGCTGGACATGTTCGTCACGCACCGTTCCACCGGCTTCGGCCTCGAAGAGCGCAAATACCTGAGCGATAGCGTAATCACCGGCTACGGGACCATAGATAGCCGTCTCGTTTATGTCTTCGCCCAGGACTTTACTGTTTTCGGCGGCTCCCTGGGGGAGGTGCACTCCGAAAAGATCTGCAAGATCATGGACCTGGCGATGAAAACCGGCGCGCCGCTGATCGGGCTGGATGACTCCGGTGGCGCGCGCATCCAGGAAGGGGTGGTTTCGCTAGCAGGCTACGGCAACATCTTTACACGCAATACCCTGGCTTCGGGGGTGATCCCCCAAATCTCCGTCATCATGGGTCCCTGCGCAGGAGGGGCTGTGTATTCGCCAGCCATCACCGATTTCACGCTCATGGTCAAGAATACGAGCAACATGTTCATCACCGGTCCCGACGTCATCCGCGCTGTCACCCACGAAGAAGTGACCTTTGAGGAACTGGGTGGGGCCATGGCGCACAACGCGACCAGCGGCGTGGCCCATTTCGCAGCGCAAGATGAAAAAGATGCCTTCCACATCCTCCGCAGATTGCTCAGCTTCCTGCCGGCCAATAATATGGAGGACCCGCCCTACGTGACCCCCAAAGACAGCCCTCTCCGCATGGAGGACAAGCTGGGCACCTTGATCCCCGACAGTCCCACCCAACCTTACGATATGAATGAGGTCATCCGCCTCGTTGTAGATGATGGAGACTTATTCGAGGTCCATGAACATTTCGCGCCTAATTTGACTGTTGGCTTTGCTCGTCTCAACGGACGTGCCGTTGGCATCGTAGCCAACCAGCCTGCCTCCTTCGCCGGCGTGCTGGATATCAATGCCTCGGACAAGGGAGCGCGTTTCGTCCGCTTTTGCGATTGCTTTAACATCCCGCTCGTTACCTTTGTGGACGTCCCCGGCTTCATGCCCGGCGTGGCGCAAGAGCATGGCGGCATTATTCGCCACGGGGCCAAGCTAATCTACGCCTATTGCGAAGCCACTGTGCCCAAGGTCTCGGTCATCACCCGCAAAGCCTATGGCGGCGCATATATCGTGATGAGTTCCAAGCATGTGCGAGGAGACATCAACTACGCCTGGCCAGCCGCCGAGATCGCCGTCATGGGGCCCGAAGGCGCGGTCAACATTATCTCTCGCAAGGAGATCGAAGCAGCCAAAGATCCCGAGGCGGAGCGCGCGCGCTTGGTCGAACAATATCGCCAAGAGTTTGCCAGCCCTTATGTTGCCGCTGCACGAGGCTATATTGATGCCGTCATCGAGCCGCGCGAGACGCGCCCTCGCCTGATCAACGCACTGGAAATGCTGCAAAACAAACGGGACACTTTGCCGGCGAAAAAGCATGGGAATATACCACTCTAATGGATAGACCTGACAGGTTTTGCAAAACCTGTCAGGTCTATTACGGAAAGTAAGAGAGAAGATGAAATGAACATGCAACCATTAAGAATTACCGAAACGGTCTTTCGCGATGCACATCAATCGCTGCTGGCGACGCGCATGAGCACGGCGGACATGCTGCCCATCGCCGCCCAAATGAACAAAGTGGGCTTCCGCTCTGTCGAGATGTGGGGAGGCGCCACCTTCGATTCGGCCATGCGCTTTCTCAATGAAGACCCCTGGGAGCGCATCGGCCTGCTGAAAGAGCGGATGCCCGATACGCCCTTCCAGATGCTATTGCGCGGCCAGAATATCGTCGGGTACAGGAACTATCCCGATGATATCGTCGAGAAATTCATCAGTTGCTCCATACGGCGAGGCATCCAGATTTTCCGCATCTTTGATGCTCTGAACGATGTACGCAATATGCGTTGGGCGATGGAGGTCGCTCAGCGGGAAGGTGGCCACGTGCAGGCCACCATCTGCTACACGATCAGCCCCGTTCACACCATCGAAGGCTTTGTGGAACTGGGCAAAGAATTAGCAGGCATGGGCGCCGACTCGATCTGCATCAAGGACATGGCCGGGCTTATTTCTCCCTATGCTGCTTACGAGTTGACCCGACAACTCAAGGCGGCAGTGAGTCTACCGGTGCAGCTTCACAGCCACTACACAAGTGGCATGGCCGCGACAGCATACATCAAAGCTGCCGAGGCAGGGGTGGACATCGTGGATACGGCCATTTCCCCCCTTGCTTTGTCCACCTCTCAACCGGCAACAGAAACGATCGTCAGCATGATGCGTGGCACCTCCCGCGACACTGGCTTGGATTTAGGGCTTCTGTCCGAGATCGCAGCCTACTTCGCAGAGGTGCGCAGCCACTATGCCGCCTACGAAAGCGGCCTTAACGGCGTTGACGTGCGCGTGCTACGATACCAGATTCCGGGCGGGATGCTCTCCAACCTGGTTGCGCAACTGCGCGAACAGGGCGCGGAAAGCCGCTACGAGGAAGTTCTAGCCGAGGTGCCTCGCGTGCGCGCGGAACTGGGCTATCCCCCGCTGGTGACGCCATCCAGCCAACTGGTCGGCACGCAGGCCACGCTGAATGTGCTTTTCGGCGCGCGCTACAAGATGGTACCGCAAGAGGTCAAGAATTATGTAAAGGGAATGTACGGCCGTCCTCCCGCGCCCATAGATCCGGAGATCAAAAAGCTCATCATAGGCGACGAGGAACCGATTGACGTCCGGCCTGCGGATCTTTTGGAGCCAGGCTTTGAAAAGGCGAAGGCCGAAATCGGCAACCTGGCGCAAAACGACGAAGATGTCATCTCTTATGCTCTGTTCCCTCAAGTGGCGCGTGCTTTCTTTGAGCGTAGGGCAAAAGGGGAATTGCAGCCTGTTGCTGCTCCCGCCAAGCCTGCGCCCGCGCCGGCCAAAGAGTCGAAGGAGAAAGAACCGAGCGCCACGCCACGCAAGGCCTTCTCCTATTCGATGTGGAAAATCGCCGGCCGCCTGGGACATAGGACATAGGTGGTAACAGAGGCAAACAAATATGGTCACAAACGGATCAACCTTTGTACAAGGGTCGTACGTCATGGTCGTTGGCATGGTGATCGTTTTCGCTGCCCTGGCTTTGGTCATGTTGGCGACCATGATTCTGGAGCGCATCTTTCGGCCAAAACCAGAAACCTTGCCTAAGGAGAAGGCGAGCACGACGCTGCCCAACGCATTAACTACGCAACTCTCAACAGAAGCCACAGCGGAGCGGGAGATCGTAGCGGCCATCGCTATTGCCCTGGCCCTGCGCCTACAAGAGGCGGAAAAAGCTGCTACTCCGATACCTGTGCGCGTGCTATCTCTCCGAGACGAGCCTAGTTTATGGGCCACCTCTGGGAAATTGAGATGAAGTCAGGAGGCTATAATCATCCATGGCGACTTTTTATATCACTGTCGGCGATAAAACCTACAAGGTAGAAATTGACGACGCAACCTCTTCGCCGGTCACCGTCCATGTAGATGGCCAAGCTTATGAGGTACAATGGAAACGTGAAGCAGTCGCGGCTGCACCCGCGAAAGCGGAAGCTGTGCCCGTCACTTCAGTGCCCCAGGCCCCGGCTGTTGCACCCAAGCCAGCCGTTGTTGCGCCAACGGGCCAGGGCGAATTGGCAGAGGTAACGGCGCCAATGCCTGGCAAGGTTCTCCAGGTCAATGTGCAACCCGGAGACAAAGTGGAACTTGGACAACAGGTGTGCACCCTGGAGGCCATGAAAATGGAGAGTGCCATCCAATCTACGACGGATGGCGTGGTCATCTCGGTAAACGTCTCTTCAGGCCAGACCGTCCAGTACGGCGATGTCCTGGTGGTCTTGGAAAAGGGAGGAAAGTAGCGACCATGGACTGGACTGTGGTCATGAACATGCTGGAAGGCTTTCTGGGGCTTACCCCAGGCAATATCCTGATGATTGCGGTGGGAAGTGTCCTGATTTATCTGGCCATTGCCAAGGAGTACGAGCCTCTGTTACTCTTGCCTATCGGTTTCGGTTGCATAATGGCTAATATCCCGGCTACCGGCATAACGGAGGAGGGGGGATTGCTTTCGACCCTATATAAAATGGGCATTGCGAACGAGCTTTTCCCCATCTTGATCTTTGTCGGCGTTGGGGCTATGACCGACTTCGGCCCTCTGTTGGAAAATCCGAAGCTCATGTTACTTGGTGCGGCTGCCCAGTTCGGAATCTTTGGGACGCTCTTGGTGTCCACGCTGTTTGGCTTCAGCATCCAAGAGGCCGCCTCCATTGGCATAATTGGCTCGGCCGACGGCCCCACATCCATCTACGTGGCCTCTATCCTCGCGCCGCACTTGCTGGGACCTATCGCCGTCGCCGCTTACTCCTACATGTCCCTGGTACCGATCATCCAGCCACCAGTCATGCGGCTCCTGACCAGCAAAGAAGAACGCCGCATCAAGATGCCCTACACTTCCCGGCCGGTACCCAAGGTCACACGCATTCTCTTTCCCATCGTCGTCACCTTGGTTTGCGACTTGATCGTTCCCAAAGCGACACCTCTGCTTGGCATGTTGATGTTCGGTAACCTGTTGCGGGAGGCCGGCGTTGTAGAGAGACTCAGCAAAACGGCGCAAAACGAGCTGGCTAATGTTATCACCATGCTCCTCGGCATCGCCGTCGGCTCCACCATGCGCGCCGAGTATTTCCTGACCTGGCGCACGATCCTCATCATCGTCATGGGTCTGGCAGCTTTCTCCTTGGACACGGCGGGCGGCTTGATGCTAGGGAAGCTCTTCTGCATACTTTCGGGCCGCAAGATCAACCCGCTCATCGGTGCATCGGGCATCTCGGCTTTCCCCATGTCCGCCCGCGTGGTGCAAAAAGTGGGCCACGATGAGGATTTTTCCAACTTTTTGCTGATGCACGCCATGGGAGCGAATACGGCGGGACAGATCGCCTCGGTGATGGCCGGCGGCGCAGTGTTGGCGTTGCTGGCACACTAAACGTAGTCGCGCCCTTATGGGCGCGTTCCACGCAGGCCTGAAGCTTGCGACTACAGGAGAAGCTATGGCCGATCTCCCGGAACTGAAGAAAAAATGGGAAGATAGCACACTGAAGCAGACTCTGGAACGGTTTCCGGAGCGTCAGGCCAGCTACGAGACCAGTTCCGGCATCTCTGTCGAGCGGCTCTGTACGCCCGCTGACGTGGAGATCAACTACGTCGAGGATTTGGGCTTCCCTGGTGAGTACCCTTTCACCCGCGGCATCCAGCCGACGATGTACCGGGGCCGTTTCTGGACAATGCGCCAATACGCCGGCTATGCTACTGCTGAGGAATCCAACAAGCGCTACCAATATCTATTGGCACAAGGCCAGACCGGGTTATCGGTAGCCTTTGACCTGCCTACGCAACTTGGCTACGACGCGGATCATCCCCTGGCCGAAGGCGAAGTCGGCAAAGTCGGCGTCTCTATCTCCTCCCTGGAGGACATGGAGACCTTGTTTGCAGGCATCCCGCTCGGCCAGGTCAGCACCTCCATGACTATCAATGCCCCGGCAGCGATCCTTCTGGCGATGTACATCGCTTTGGCTAAAAAACAGGGCGTTAATCCTGCCCAACTGCGTGGCACAATCCAGAACGACCTGCTCAAAGAGTATGTGGCGCGGGGGACATATATCTTTCCCCCGCAGCCATCCATGCGTATCATCACCGACCTCTTTGCCTATGGCAAGGATCATCTCCCCCACTGGAATACTATCTCCATCAGCGGCTATCACATCCGTGAAGCAGGCGCTACGGCTGTGCAAGAGGCGGCCTTCACCCTGGCCAATGCCATCGCTTACGTGCAGGCCGCTATAGACGCTGGCCTCGACGTGGACGAGTTCGCCGGACAGCTCTCCTTTTTCTTTAGCGCACACAACAATCTCTTCGAGGAAGTGGCCAAGTTCCGCGCGGCGAGACGGCTTTGGGCGCGCATCATGCGCGAGCGATTCCATGCCCGCAATCCTCGTTCCTGGCAATTTCGCTTCCACACGCAAACGGCCGGCAGCACGCTTACCGCGCAGCAGCCGGAGAATAATGTGGTGCGAGTCACCCTGCAGGCGCTGGCGGCGGTGCTCGGCGGGACGCAATCGCTGCACACCAACTCCCTGGACGAGGCCCTGGCGCTCCCTAGCGAGGAGGCAGTGCGCATTGCCCTGCGCACACAGCAGATCATCGCCATGGAAAGCGGCGTGGCAGATACAGTGGACCCTCTCGCGGGCAGTTACTACGTAGAAAAGCTGACCAATGAGATCGAAGAGCGGGCCGAAGCCTACATCGCCCAGATAGATAAGATGGGCGGCGCCCTGCGAGCTATCGAGTTGGGCTACATGCAGCGGGAGATCCAGGATAGCGCCTACCGCTACCAGCGAGAGATCGAGAGCAAGGCGCGAACCATCGTCGGGGTCAATGATTTCACCATCGAGGAGACGCGCAAACTCAAGCTGCTCAAAGTGGACCCTCAGGTGCAAGAGGCGCAAATCCAACGGGTGAAGGCGCTGAAGGCGCGGCGCGACCCAGCGCAGGTTGCTGCCCTCCTGGACGAATTGGAGGAAGCAGCACGAGGCGCAAGCAACTTAATGCCGCCGATCCTGCGTTGTGTGGAACAATACGTTACTCTGGGCGAGATTTGCGACAGGCTCCGTCAGGTCTTCGGGGAGTACCGGGAGGCAACGACCCTATGAGCGTAACCAAGATAGACCATATCGGCATTGCGGTGAAAAGCATCGAGGAAGCACGCGCCTTCTACGAGAAGGGGCTGGGCCTCCAGATGACACACACCGAGGAAGTGCAAGAGCAAGGAGTGCATGTCGGCTTCTTGCCCTTGGGTGAAAGCGAACTGGAATTACTAGAACCTTTGAACCCGGAAAGCACAGTCGCCCGCTTCCTGGAGAAGCGCGGGGAAGGCATCCAACACATCTGCATCCAGGTGGAGGACATCGAAGCGGCACTGGCCAAGCTGGCGGCTCAGGGCTTCAAGTTATTAGACAAGGCACCACGAGTGGGTGCCGGCGGCAAAAGGATCGCCTTCGTGCATCCGCAAAGCGCCCATGGCGTGTTGATCGAGCTTTCGGAAAAGGTGTAGGCGCAGAGTGAGTTTATGCCACTGAAGGTCGGTCTGATCCAGGTCTATACCGGCGAAGGCAAAGGGAAGACGACCGCTGCGCTCGGCCAGGCAGTTCGCGCAGCAGGACAGGGCCTGCGCGTCTGCATCGTCCAGTTCATGAAAGGATGGCCTCATTACGGCGAACTGCCCGCCCTCGCCGCAATACCTGCGATCACCATTCGCCAGTTCGGTCGCGCCGAATTCGTGAATAAAGCCAGTCCCGACCCGCAGGATATTCGGGAGGCGGAAGAGGGGCTAGCCTACGCCCGCCAGGCCATGCTCAGCGGCCAATATGATATCATTGTCCTGGATGAAGTCAATATGGCGCTCGATTTCGAGCTTATTCCCCTGGCTGACGTCTTGCGGCTCTGCGACGAAAAGCCCGAGCACATCGAGTTGATCCTGACAGGCCGCTGCGCTCCTCCAGAAATCATCAGGCGAGCGGATTTGGTGACCGAAATGCGTTCGCTCAAACATCCTTACGACCGAGGTATCCAGAGCCGCCAGGGGATAGAGTACTGAGAGAGGACTTGCTATGGAGGAAAAGATTCGCGTCTTGATCGCCAAGCCCGGGTTGGATGGCCATGACCGAGGAGCCAAAGTCGTCGCACGCGCTTTGCGCGACGCGGGTATGGAAGTGATATACAGCGGCCTGCGGCAGACGCCGGAGATGATCGCCGAAGCCGCCTTACAGGAAGATGTGGATGTCGTGGGCTTGAGCATACTCTCCGGCGCGCACATGACCCTCGTCCCGCGCGTCCTGGCATTGCTTCGGGAAAAAGGCTTAGGAGACGTTACCCTCGTCGTCGGCGGCACGATCCCCGAAGAAGATGCTGCTGCTCTCAAAGGGATGGGTGTCGCCGAAGTCTTTGGGCCGGGCACCTCTACGCAAGCGGTGGTGGCGTTTTTGCGCGAGGCCGTAGCCAGACAGAGAGCGCAGGCACGATAGCCCTATGGAGCTTGTTGACCTTGTCCTTCGCCATGACCGGCGCGCTATCGCCCGCTGCATCAGCTTGATTGAGGACAACGCTCCCCAATCGCGCGAGATTCTGGCCGCCCTTTATCCCCACACCGGCCACGCCCACATTA
>CAYPON010000096.1:0-11527 GCA_964412315.1 uncultured Anaerolineae bacterium
CCATAATGATCGGCGGCTGGCGCCTGCCGGTCTTGCCGCTATAGCCCTTGATGTCGGAGCCGCAGATGGCGCAGGCTTTGACTTGGATGAGGAGGTCGTCCGGCCCGACATTGGGAGTGGGCCAGTCCTGGACCTCCAGCTTGTATGGGGCTGTCAGCACGAGAGCTTTCACAAATCCTCCTTCTTGTCGCTCTCTCCTGCCAGTGTCAGAGCGTATTGGTGGAGCGATTCGCTCAGGTAGAAATCAGCAATCTGACGCAAGGCATCCAGATAGGGGCGCACGGCATCCACGGCGCCATTCGCCTTGGCTTCCAACAAGATGCCCACAACACCAACAACGTTCAGCCCCAACTGTTGGGCTGCATGTCGGCCTTCTCTTTCGTCCAAAAGAACAAGGGCAGCGTCCAACTCCAGAGCCAAAGCGATAGTCTCGGCCTCACCTCGACCCAGATCGCGCCGTAGCGCAGCGACTAAAGCCTGGTTTTGCACTGCATGTCGTTCCACCCAATCAGCCGCAGCAGCTTCTTTGCAACTTGGCCACTGTTTACCTTCGGCATTCAACTCTTCCCATACGCCGTTGGCAATATGCAACCTGCCGTACAGGTGGCGCAAAAGGTCAAACCGCCCGATCGCGGCTAGGTTGGTCAAGGGTGAGGTGTTGCTAACAACAATCATAGCCGTCCCATCTTGCGCAGTGTGGCCATATCCTCATCCAGATCAACCTCGTCATAGTGCGGCGGTATGTGACGCAAAGCCAGCAATCGGCGGAACTCCCACAACGTCATACCGGCCAACTCGCGAGCCTTGCCAATAGACAGGCGCCCCTCAGCATACAGGTGCACCGCAATTTCCGCTTTTAACTCGGACAAGGTGAGGCGGGCCGAGTCCAAGACATCTTGAGGTACTTCCAATACGCGAACAGCCTTCATCATGCTATTCCTTTCAGAAACTGTCGTATCACACGTCTATCGTCCATGCCAGGCATTGGCGATCTGTTTCGCCATCTTTGCGCCGGTCAGCCCATAGGCGTCCAGAAGCTCATCTGCCATCCCGGATTGGCCGAACTCGTCGCGCACGCCGATACGCAGCAGCGGCGCCAAGTTCGCTTCGGCCAGGACTTCGGCTATTGCGCTCCCCAGGGCACCGATGATATTGTGCTCCTCGGCGGCCACGACGAGCCTGGCTTCCTGGCCAGCGCGTTCCACCATCTCTCGATCCAGCGGCTTGATCGTGGACATATTGATCACGCTCGCCTCCAGGCCCTTTGCCGCGAGAAAGTTGGCCGCCTCCAGGGCTTTGGCGACCATGATGCCGCAGGCAATGATGGCGATGTCCCGGCCTGCCCGCAGTTGCACTGCCTTGCCGATTTGATAACGATAACCCTCGCCACAAACGGGCGGCGTCGGATAGCGGCCCAGGCGCATATAGACGGGGCCGGGGTGCGCGGCGATGGCTTTGGTTGCTTGGCGCGTTTCCAGGCCATCGGCAGGCACGACGACGGTCATATTCGGCAGCGCCCGCATCAGCGTGATATCCTCCAGGGATTGATGGCTGGCCCCATCGGGGCCTTGCGTCAGGCCGGCGCTGGAGCCTACGAGCTTGACATTCAAGGCCGGGTAGGCCACCTGAATCCGCACTTGGTCATAACAGCGACCTGTGAGAAAGATGGCGAAGGAATTGCAGTAGGGCACCAGGCCGGATGCTGCCATCCCCGCCGCCGTGCTCACCATATCCGCCTCGGCGATCCCCAAATCGAAGAAGCGTTCGGGAAAGGCCTGCGCAAAGAGGACGGTGCGCGTGGATTTGTAGAGATCAGCATCCAGAACCACCACATCGGGACGTTCGCGCCCCAATTCTAACAATGCTTCCCCATAAGCGACTCTCGTTTCTTCCAATAGGCTCATTCGGCAGGTCCTTTCATCGCAGCCAGCCTGGCCTTCGCCTCCGCTCTGGCCTGGGCTAGTTGCTCGGCAGTGATCTGGGCGTTATGGAATGCCGCCTGGTTTTCCATGAAAGAGACCCCTTTCCCCTTGATAGTATAGGCGATGATGACTTGCGGGGCATCTGTCATAGTCGTGGCCCAATCCAGGGCGTCGCAAATCTGGGCCATATCGTGCCCATCAATCTCCCGCGCGGCCCAGCCAAAAGCTTTCCACCGCTCGCTGAGCGGCTCCATGACCTTGCCGCATTTGGTTTCGTCCATGGCCTTGAGGCGGTTGTTGTCTACGATGGCCGTGAGGTTGGTCAAACGGCGCGTCGAGGCCGTCATGGCCGCTTCCCAGTTTTGCCCTTCCTGGAGTTCACCGTCGCCCAATATGCAATAGACGCGGTAATTCCTCCCCAGCACACGCGCTGCTAGGGCCATACCGTTGGCATAGGACAGGCCATGCCCCAGAGAGCCGGTGCACCCCTCGATGCCTGGGGTATAGTGCATAGCTGGATGGCCCTGCAGCCTGGATCCGAGGTTCTTGAGCGTAGCCAGTTCCTCAAGAGGGATAACTCCCAGCAGGGCCAGCGCGGCATATTGCGCCGGCACCGAATGCCCCTTGCTCATCAAGAAACGGTCCCTGTCGGGCCAGGTGGGATGGCGGGGATCATAGCGCATCTTGTAGAAATAGAGCGCAGTGACCAAATCGGCAGCGGAAAGCGAGCCACCGAAATGATGGGCCTTATTGGACCCCATCATGTGCACGATGTGATAGCGCACCTCCGCTGCCAGGCGTTCAAGTTTTTCGATTGTCGCTCTATCAGCCATCAAGATTACCCTTTTGGCAAATACTGCGCAGCCCAGCTTATATCCAACTCGTCCAGTCTATCCTGTGTGGGCACGCCGGTCTCTGCATCCCATCCCATCATCGCATAATACTTTTGAATCGCCTCATGGAGGATTTCGCGGTCTACGCCGCCGTTAGCCAGCGGGCCGGAAGCAGTTGGGCCGTAGAAGCGATCCGGCAGTTTGTCATCATCGGGGGTGAAGCCCTCGCGGACATTATATACGCGCGCCAGGGTCAGAGCACGCTCCCCAACCTTCATCAACTCAAAGACTGTCGTGTTCCAGCCGGTTGTGGCCTGGATGATCTCCGCCTTCTGTTGCGGCGTCCAGGGCACGAACAGGCACATCCCCATGCAGTTATCCAGGATCTTCCAGTTGGTGTGGTAGTAGGTGGCGCGCACTTTGGCCGCGCCGAGGCTCTCCAGAGGGATGGGGTTCAAGACGCCCCAGGAATTGAACTCATCCGAAGATAAAGTGCAGTCCTCTCTGGTCTTATACAGCCCGGAATCGTGCAGCGCATGGCAATGGTCGGCTCCGGTGGGCGAGACAGCATAGCCGATGGCCAGCGCCCGCTTGAAGCGCGGCTCGTGCATCGGGAGTTCCTGTCCCTTGACATGCATGGCGAAGCGCTCCGCACCCTGCCCGATCTTCTGTGCGGCTCGCCAGCATCCCTCCGCCAACAGATCGCCGATCCCTTCGCGATGCGCAATCTTCTCAATGAGCGGCGCCAGCACCGCCGCATTGCCAAAGGTCAATCGCAGGCCATCGGTATCCTTTTCGGTCAACAGTCCCGCCTCGAAGCACTCCATGGCGAAGGCTATCGTGGCGCCGGTAGCGATGGTGTCCAGAGAGTAAGCGTTGCAAAGCTCGCTGGCTTTGGAGATGGCATGTAGATCATCTATGCCGCAGTCGGACCCCACGGCAGCGATTGTCTCATATTCTGGTCCGCCATAGGTTGGGTCAATGGTATAGGGCGACTCCGCTCGCACTACTTTCTTGCAGCGCACCGCGCAGGCCCAGCAGGCTTCCATACCGATGCCTATCGCGCCCAGGATGCTCTCCGCTGTGATCTGTTTCGCCGTCACGAAATTGCCGTCGCGGAAGTTGCGAGTGGGCAGGTTCCCCGTGAGCACCATCTCATCCAGCCCTTGGCCGGTGCCATATTGGTGCGCCCAGGCAGCTAACTCCCCTTTGCGCACGCCCTCCGACATCCAGCGAGCCAGTTCCTTGATCTTGGCTGGATTGGTGGTGGGCACGGGTTGCGTGCCGCGCACGGCAATCGCCTTGAGCTTTTTGGAACCCATCACCGCACCCAATCCGGTGCGGCCTGCAGCATCCTTGGTGCCGTTCATGATGCAAGCATAACGCACCAGCCGCTCCCCGCCGGGGCCGATCATGGCCAGGCGAATCAGGCGATCACTCAACTCAGCGTGCACCTTCTCCGTGGTCTCTTTGGTGGGCAAACCCCACAGGTGGGAGGCATCACGTAGCTCAGCCTGGTCATCCTTGATCCACAGATAGACCGGCTTGGGCGACTGGCCTTCGACGATGATGGCGTCAACGCCAGCGCGTTTCAACTCTGCGCCCCAAAACTCGCCGACCTCTGCCGCGCCGAAAGCGCCCGTGAGAGGAGATTTGGCCCCTATCGCGTTGCGCCCCGAGCCAGAGAGAGGTATCCCTGTGACTACGCCAGGGGCGAAGATGAGTTTATTGGCCGGCCCCAAAGGATCAGCACGCGGGGGCACTTCCCTGAGCAGCACATCGGCGATGATGTTCCAGCCGCCCAGGTAACGACGGAAATAAACCTGGCCGGGCCGTTCAACGATGATCCTGCCATTCGAGAGGTTTACGCGCAGGATTTTATCATGATATCCGTTTGGCATGTCAAGTCTCCTTTCAAGTTTCTCTCAGCGGTCTGCAGGTTGCAGACCTACGGAATGTTGCCTACTGCTTCCATCTCCAACAGCCGCTGTTTCAGCGCCAGGCCGCCTCCGAATCCCCCTAAGGAGCCATCGCTGCGCAGAACGCGATGGCAAGGAATGATGATAGGAACGGGATTGGCAGCCAGCGCCGAGCCGACGGCGCGATACGCTTTAGGTGCGCCGATCTCTTGCGCCACCCAGGAGTAGCTGCGCGTCTGACCATGAGGGATTCTCCTCGCCACTTCCCAAACCCGCCGCCGGAAGGGTGTGTGCGAGTGCAGGTCGAGAGGGACATCGAAATCAACACGCTCCCCGGCAAAATAGCGCCGCAACTGATCCTGGGCAGACCCCCAAACATTATCGGGCAGCAAGGGCGCATCAGGAAACCCTGCCTGCAAGCCCTGCAATGCCTCATCCCGGCAGGGAACGGGAAAACGAAGCTCGACAAGGCCCTGCTCAGAGAAAGCGAGGCCAACCCACCCGGCCCGCGTCTCCACGGCCATTACACCCAGCTTGCCAGGCTCTAACGTTATGGACATGAGTCTTCTCCTGTAGTGTGCTTTGAAAGACAAGAACGCCAAGACCAAAGCTGCTATGATTTATTTTTTTCTTTGCGACTTTGCGTTGATCTGTGTCAAGTCAATACTATGGGCAGTCTACCTTGTCCTTGGGTAGGTAGGGGCACTTGATAAAGACGAAGCGGGCCGGCTTATCGCTGTCGTTCCAGATGTCGTGCCGTTCGGGGGCCTCCAGGCGGAAGGCATCCCCTGCCACCGCCTGATATTCCACACCGTTGACATAAAGTTTGGCCTTGCCATCCAACAAATAGAAGGTCTCCTCGACCTCGTTGTGATAATGGCCGCCCAGCCGCTCGCCCGGCTTCAAGAGGATAATGCCCCAATCAGTCTTGGGGCCGCGGAACAGGTACTTGACGCCACTATCGCCGCCGCGGAACTCTTTTTCCGCTTCCTTGACCTTCTCCATCGCTTCATCTCCTTTCTGGCCTGCACCCTTCTGCAGGTTACAAACCTGCCGGAGGGTCATCGTGATTAGGTAGCCATTTCCAGGATCGCCCGCACGTCCTCCTCCTGGAACGGGCGCGGATTGAACTTGGTGGAACTAGCGGATATGGACTCGGCGATGATCGCCGGCCACTCCTCACACCGCACACCGAATTCGCTCAAGCGCAGCAGGAGATGGATACGCTGTACGATTCCACGCACGGCAGTAATAGCGCACTCTGCTGCCTCTTCCTCGCTCAGAGCGGCGATGTCCAGGCCCAGGAGATCGGCGATGCGGGCATACTTCGGCCTGGCATACTCCATATTATACTCCATGACGTGCGGTAATAGAAGCGCGCAAATCACGCCGTGCGGGATACGATAACGGTAGCCGAGGGAATGCGCCATGCCGTGCACAGCGCCAAGCCGCGCGTTGGCCAGGGCCATTCCGGCTAGTAAGCTGCCATAGAGCATATCCGTGCGGGCGGCGATGTCCGATCCCATCTCACAGGCCCGCACCAGGCTGCGGCCTGTGCGTCGAATGGCATCCTCGCATAGGGCATCAGTGATGGGCATGGCAGCCGTAGAGACATAGGCTTCAATCGCCTGGCAGAGAGCGTCGCCGCCGGCGGAGGCTGTGATGGAAGGCGGCACGCTGAGCGTCAGCTCCGGATCCACCAGCGCCAGCCGCGCATACCATTCCTCACTGCGGATGCTCGTCTTGATGCCGCGCACGGGATCGGTCAGCACAGCATTGTTGCTCACCTCCGCGCCTGTGCCGGCGGTGGTGGGAATCGCCAGGAAAGGGATGCCCGGCCTCTCCAACTTGCGACCCGCATGATACTCTGCCACGCGGCCCGGCAGGTGAAACAGGCCAGCGACCGCCTTGGCAACATCTATCGCACTTCCCCCGCCCAGGCCGATAGTCATCTCGCACCGCTCAGCCCTTGCCAGTGCAAGCCCCTCCTCTATAATGGACAAGGCCGGCTCGCCATCCACCTTATCATAGACCACAGGCGCGACGCCCGCCTTCTCCAACTCGGCGGCGGCACGATCCAATATCCCGGCCTCGCGCATCGCCTTTCTGCCGCAGGCCAGGAGGGCGCGTTTCCCAAAATTGGCGGCCATCTGTCCGATCTGAGCCAGACAGCCCACGCCCTGGACGATCCTTGTCGGCAGATAAAAGACCTTGCTCGCCATCATCCCCTCCCAGATGCCTGAATCCCGTCCGACAACCGGTAGTCGCGGGCTTCATGCCTGCGCACCTGTTCACAAAACGCACCCGTGAAGGGTGCGGCTACATTATGCTACATTATAACACAGATAATCCCCCAAGCATCAACTGGCCGTGCCGGAAGCCTCAGCCGTTCGCTGGCTCTCCTTGGCCACACCGCCCAGCCAAAAGAGCAAGAACCCAGTTAAGGCTACCCCTGATCCTAACATAAACAGCGGACGTATGCCCAGATAAGGCAGCAGGAATGCGCCCAATGGCGGCGCCAGGAAGGCAATAGTATTGGCAATGGTCTGATTCATCGCCACAAAGCGTGGTTCCCTCCCTTTAGGGATGGTGTCCAGGAAGGCATCGAAGAACATCAGGTTCTCGCTGGCAAAGGTGACGCCGTTGAAAGCAGCCGCTACAAGCATAACAGGTGACGAAGGCGTTAAGGCCACAAACAACGGATAAAGAGAGCGGCCCAAAACACCGGCCAGCAGTACGAAGCGATTGCCCCGTTTCCTCTTCATTCGCACCCAGAACCCGTAGGAGAGCAGCGTCGTCGCCGTTACAGCAGCGTTGAAATAGCTCACCCAGGCATCGGAAGCTTGCAGGTTCTTAACCCAGTAAATCGGGATCAGAGGGGCCACCGTCTCGATTCCCAGCCAAAAGGCGTTGCGAGCCAAAGAGAAGCGGATGAAAGGTCTGCATTGCATGATCTCGTTCGCCAGGGATTTCAGACGCACCAGGAGCGGCTCTGAGGGGCCTTCCGTCCGCGCTGGAGGTTCCTGATCCGGGTTCTGCACCTGGCTAATGAAGTAAAACGCAAGCAGATCCGCGCTGAAAGATCCCATAAAGACAATCTGATAGTTGAGCGGGAAAGGCAACCTGGCCAGGATTTGCCCGGCCAGGGCAACGACGACGATCTTGGAGACGCCCATCGCCGTCCAGCGGCTGCTCATGAGCAGCGCGCGCCGCTCACGGCACACGGCGCGGCTCATGACCAGCGTAAAGGCCAGATTAGAGAAGCTCGTCAGCACCGCCGAGAATCCCCATAGCACAACGATCCCTTGCGCTGCCCGTGGCCCAACGAGAAAGAAGGGTAGCAAGCCGGTGAGAAAGTACGCCGAATGCGCCAGGATGCGCGTTCCAGCGAAAAGGGACACGACCTGCCTTCGTCGCTCAATGAAGCGGGACGCAGGCAAAGCCAGAGTCAGGTGGATCAAAGCGGGCAGCGAGGTTAGCATACTGACCCAGAAGGCGCTCGCACCCAAACGCACAACGAACACCGATAGGAACGCGCTCGCCGCCGTCGTCAGCCCCAAGACGACCCCATCCAAGGTCACAAAGAGGATGTTACGATCCTCAGTAGCGCGGGGGATGAAGCCTCTCAGCTTCCTGCGAACGGTGCGGGCAAAGGTCACGCGCGCGCCCAATGAGCGGGCAGAAGGAACGTGGGGGGGATTCTCTGCCACTGTCACTCTCTAGTTGACCTAGCGATCCCGGGTAGATCGCCTAGAATCGCTTTTTGATGGGCAAACAGTTGCTGGATGCCGCGACTGGCTAGGCCCAGCAGCAGATCGAGATCCTCCCGCCGGAAGGGGCTTCTTTCAGCGGTGCCCTGCACTTCGATGTAATGCTCCCTCGCCGTCATCACGACATTGATATCCACGTCGGCGCGCGAATCCTCCTGATAATCGAGGTCTAGCAGAGGAACACCATGCACCATGCCGACACTGACCGCAGCGACGGCGTTCTGCAGCACTTCAGGGGGCACCATTTGCTGCTGGATAAGCTTGTTGATGGCCAGGACGAGGGCCACATATCCGCCGGTGACGGCTGCCGTGCGCGTACCGCCGTCGGCTTGAAGCACATCGCAGTCAATAGTCACGGTGTGTTCCCCCAGCCGGTCCAGGTTCAACGCGGCACGCAGGGAACGGCCAATAAGCCGCCGGATCTCTTGTGTACGACCTTGCAGGCGGCCGGTGTCCGACTCGCGCGGCGTGCGCGTGTGGGTGGAGCGAGGCAGTAGTGCATATTCCGCCGTGATCCAGCCCCGTCCTGTGCCCTCTAACCATACAGGCACTTTTTCCTCTATGGTCGCCGCGCAAAGCACCCGCGTGTTTCCCATCGTGATCAACACGGAACCTTCCGCATAATCCAAATAGCCTGGAACCATAACCACTGGCCGCAACTGGTCATTGGCCCGGCCGCCTGTTCTTGACATAACTACCCTCTTTCCTCCCTCAATTCAGATAGATGTGATCTACTTGTCAGGTCTGCAATAGCATTTTAGCGCACAGCCATACACAAAGGAGCAAGCTCGAGACGTATCGTTTCCACGATCTGTCGGCTTTGCACATCCATGACAGAGATGTCTTGCGAATCAGCATTGGCCACATACACACGCTCGCCCTGAGGATCCACTACAATCGCTATCGGCCTGCGTCCGACAGGGACGTAAGCCACGGTTTCCAGGGTCGTCGCGTCGAGGATTAACAACAGGCCCATTGAGCTGTTAGCCAGATAAAGTTGCTTGCCTGCGGGGTGCACGGCGATAGCCGAGACGCCTTGTCCGACGGAAATGGGACGCGCGAGCTGCCGTTGGCGTGTGTCCAACCTGATCATCTGCTCGTTATCCGGGCTTCCGACGTAAAGCTGCGTCTCGTCGGGGGAGAAAATGGCCCAAGTCGGGCGGAAACGAAGGGGAACACGGGCGAGCCGATTTCCCGTCAGTATATCCATGGTCCAGACGGAGCTACTGCCGTCCAAGACAAAGGCTTCCTGGCTCTTGTTAGGGAATAACACCCGGACATTAGGCGACGCGAAAGGGACTTTCACGAGACTCGTCACCGTCGCGGAATAGGCGTCCAGGACAGCCAGCCCCGTTCCTCCATTGGAGACGGTAGCCCATAAGCTTTTTCCATCCTGGCTCAAAAAGAGATTCCTCGCCGCTCCGCTGACAGGTAACTTGGCCATCAGCTCCAGGGAAGGCTCTCCTAACATGTAGCTTCTGTAAATTCGTGCCGAGATGTAAAGCCAGGGACGCTCTGGATGCACCAGGATTTCCTGGATGGATGATTCGCCAAGTTCTTCGGGGCCTTTTTTCAGGCTCACGAACAGATAACTCGCCGTGTCTATTACTGCGACATAAGCGCGTTGCATGCCCACGTATAGGCGCCCTCCAGACTTTGACCGGAGGGGCATCTTGACACTAACCGTCTTGTGCAGTTTGACCTCGACGCCTCGCCTCTCCGCCTGCACGTAATCTATGTGGCGCGCCAGGGCGCGGTATCCTGTCCCAGGAATGAGGCGCTTCACTCCGGCCCACCCCTTCTGGTCGGTCACCAATTGGACGATCTTTTGCCCGTTGGCATTCTGCACTTCGATCACCGTGTCCGGCAAGACCGCTCCTGTTTTGGCATCGTAGACGACGAACTCTAAAAGGGTCGGCCTGGTAATAGTGTACGCGAAATACAGAAACAAGGCCAGGAGCGCGATGGACAAAACCCACTTCAAGATTCTCCAGAAGGCCCATAAAGAGAGCTTGGCGATAGATCGCGTGATTTCCAACATAAAACCTTCAGACAGATTTCGAATAGGGATGCATAAGATGGGTCAGTAGATTAAGCGCATTGAACGGATTATGCTCATGTTAATCCGCTGACTATCCTGTCTATCCTTGTTTCTCCAATAGCCGCCCGGCCTTCATCTGGTCGAGAGCCTCACGGATCTCACCTTCGTCAACCGATGCCAGCCGGGAATCTCGTAAAGCCGGCTCCAATAATGGGATAGCACGTTCGTCCTGGAGCGCTGCCAGTCCCAACAGTGCCCGTGCGGGGTCTCGCTCCCCCTTCGCCTCTTGGTACAGCGCTACTAATGCCTGATAAGCTGCATCACTCCCCTGGCCGACAGCCCCCAGGACGGGAGCCAGAGCCAGCTTGAGTTGGCGATCCCGCGAATAAGACATGACGTCGAGCAGAGCTTGTAACGCCGGCTTGCCGATCTCGCGCAAGGTTAACAGGATCTGGTCGCGCAAACGATCCTCCTCCTCTGTCAAGGTCAGGATTTGCAGCAGAGGCTCAACGGCTTCTCCAGCGCACAGTTTGCCCAAGACTTGGACAGCGCGAATCGGCGCCCAACCCTTTCCCCTTGCTTCCTGATGCCACAAGCTTTGATCCTGAGCCAGGCCAATGAGGTAAGGAACGACAGCCGTCTGGTACCGCTTGAAAGCGAAAAGCGATCCCTCTGAAAAATCCTCCTCGCCGCCGAAGAGCTTGTAAATGAGATCTTCTACTTCCGCTTCCACTGGCTCGGCTGGCTGACTAAGCTGAATCTCCACCAGTGAGACGTAGCCATCGGCCAAGGCTGCCAGCAAAGGCCTCAGAAACTTGCTCTTGCCCCGCCACCTTTCCCGTTCCACGGCGGCCTTTTGGAAGACGAGGTGCCCTTCCTGCGTGATGCTGTCCACGAACCCTGTCACCAGGGTCGTCCAGCGCCGAAGCGGAGGGGCAATCTCCCGCGGCCACCCCCACCAAAAGCATTTCCCCCGCAAGCCCAATGCGCCAGCGCGCGCTACCAGCCTTTTGGCCTCCTCCACATCCCTGTCCGCCTTGTC
>CAYPON010000097.1:0-11513 GCA_964412315.1 uncultured Anaerolineae bacterium
GGTCAGATTCTATTGCTGCCTTCTCGAGAGCAGATAGAAGTACCCTTGAGAGAGCAGATGATCGTCGAGTACTATTCGCGCTAACCTGGTATTAGTCGAGCTAGTGCCCCAAACTCGCCTCCGTAAGAGGGAGGGTGGGGGACGACGATCCATCGGGGGCGGATTGCTGCTGGAGGGGAAAGGTGTCATTGAAGAGCATCACATCGAAAATTGAGAGCGAGGCTATAACCAAGAACTACGGTCGGTTTGTCATTGGGCCGTTGGAGAGTGGCTACGGCATTACCATTGGCAATGCATTGCGTCGAGTTTTGCTGTCCTCTCTGCCCGGCGCTGCTGTAACTTCTATATCTGTGAGCGGTATTTCTCACGAATTTTCAGAGATTCCTGGTGCCAAAGAGGATATGACCCGTCTGATCCTTAATGTGAAACAACTTCGCCTGCGCTCTTATGCGGACGGGCCTGTTACGATGCGGGTGAGCGCAAGGGGCAAGGCTATTATTACGGCTGGAGATATAGAAGCTCCGGGCGATGTCGAGATCATTAACCCTGAACTGCCTTTATTGACACTGGATTCGCCCGATTCGGAGCTGGAGATCGAGTTTGTAGTCGAAAAAGGCCAGGGATATTCCCCTGCTGAGGAAAGGGAAAAACTTCCCATCGGCCAAATCCCGGTAGATGCTATTTTCAGCCCGGTTCGTAAGACAAGTTATACTGTGGGCCGCACCCGCATTGGCCAGATGACCGATTTTGACCGGCTCGTCGTAGAGATAACCACCGATGGCACCACAACTCCCGCCGAAGCTCTAAGTCAGGCGGCTGAGATCCTGGTGAGGCATTTTTCCATTGTAGCCTCTTTTGGCATCGAAGGCCCAGCTAAGGAGGAAATCCGGCCAGAGGCAGAGAAAATCCCCAGTCGTGTCTACGAGATGCCCATCGAGGAACTGGGGCTTTCTATGCGAGCATATAACTGCTTGAAGCGGGCTGGTATTACTAAGGTCGGCGAGGTGCTGGAAAAGCTCTCCAAAGGCGTCAACGAGATCATGTCCATTCGCAATTTTGGCCGAAAGTCTCTGGCGGAGCTTTTGGGGCGATTGCAGGCGAAAGGGATCGTCATCCCGGAGGCTGTGACCGGAGAGGCGAAGCCAAAGGTTAAGGCCGAAGAGGCAAGCCAGGAAGATGAGAAGGCAGAAAGCTGATGCCGTTTTGCGTGACTCACCCTGCACTGCGCGCGAAGGGATGGATTCTGGAAGTCATGTGGGAAAGGGGTTCCCGTTATGAGACATAGAGTGGCTGGCCGACGTTTTGACCGTTCCACTGGCCATCGTCAGGCACTGTTTAGAAACTTGATCACAGACCTGTTTCGCTACGGGCGTATCACGACCACTGAGGCTAAGGCTAAGTCCGTCCGTAGCAATGTGGAGAAGTTGATCAGCATCGCCAAGCGTGTTAATCGGGAGAACACCGCAGGTTTGATTCACGCGCGCCGCCAGGTAGATAGGGTTGTGCGAGATAAGGCGACTGCTGTCAAGCTTTTTGATGAGTTGGCACCCAAATATCGAGAGAGGCCAGGCGGATATACGCGGCTTTTGAAAATAGGACCCAGGCAGGGTGACGGCGCGCCCATGGTCATTTTAGAGCTGGTGGACAGGGAGCAGGAAAAGAAGTAGTGGGACTTTTGCGTTGAGGGTAATGTAGAGAGACAGGATCCAATGTCCAGTGGCGGATGTGCGCAGAGTCAAAGCCATCGTCGAATATGATGGCACGGCTTACCAGGGCTTTCAGATACAAGCGAATAGCCCGACTATCCAGGGGGCCTTAGAAAAGGCCCTACAGGCGGTTACACAGTCAAGCACGCGCATTGTGGGTGCAGGGAGGACAGACGCGGGAGTACACGCCCGGGGACAAGTTATCCATTGTGATATAACCTGGGCAGGCTGCCTGGCAGACCTGGAAAGGGCATGGAACGCCATGTTGCCGGCAGACATCGCTGTGCATGACCTGACCCAAGTTTCGCAGGATTTCCATGCCCGTTTCACAGCGTCAAGCCGCGAGTATCGGTATAGTATCTATAGAGGTGCGGTGCGGAGTCCGCTGGTAGCCAGGTTTTCCCATCATGTGCCCGGGCCATTGGATATCGAGGCGATGGCGGTGGCTGCGCGGAGCCTCATCGGCCAACATGATTTTTCCGCTTTTGGGCGCCCGCCGTACGGTACAGACGCCGTGCGAACCGTGCATCGCGCCGCTTTCAAGCCCGAAGGCAATATGCTCTATTTCGACATTGAGGCGGATGCTTTCTTGCGGCACATGGTACGTTCAATTGTAGGGACCTTGCTTTTGGTGGGAAGAGGGACTTTATCTCCGCAGGACTTTACCAATATCCTGCTGGCTGGCGATCCAAATCATCCGGTAGCTCTAGTCCCATCTGCCGGGCTTTGCTTGATGCGCGTGAATTACCCTTGCGGTTAATGGCCGACGGAGTTGGGTGGCGCGAGAAAGTTACTTTGAAGGAGTAATCGCGAAGTGAAAACGTATGCTGCTAGGTCTTCGGATGTTAAACGAGACTGGTATGTCATAGATGCGGAAGGGAAGACCTTGGGGCGGCTCGCCACCGAGATCGCCAGGATCTTGCATGGAAAACACAAATCCATTTTTACGCCGCATCTTGACACGGGAGACTATGTAATCGTCGTCAATGCCGGTCGCATCCGGACGACGGGACGCAAGATGAATGACAAGATGTACTACCGTCATTCCGGCTACCCAGGAGGCCTCAGGAGCATGAACCTGGGAGAGCTTCTGGCGAGTCACCCTGCGCGTGCGCTTTATTTTGCTGTACGTGGCATGTTACCCAAGAACCGGCTGGGGCGGCAAATGATTAAGAAGCTCAAAATCTACGCGGAAGCTGAGCATCCCCACACAGCGCAGCAACCGAAACCGCTGGAATTCTGAGGGAGGCAGGAAGGATAATGACAGAAGCGAGGTATTACTTTGGCACTGGGCGCCGCAAGACCTCTATAGCACAGGTGCGGCTTTATCCCGGCACTGGTGATGTCGTCATAAATGGCAAACCCCTAAATGAGTATTTTCCGCGCGACAGAGATCGGCAGATGATCCTGCAGCCACTGCAAGCTACCGAAATGGCGGATAAGTTTAGTATCGTTGTCAAGGTCGCTGGAGGAGGGCTTTCCGGGCAGGCAGGAGCGATAAGCCATGGTATCTCGCGCGCTTTGACAGAAGCTGACCCCAATCTGCGCGAGGCTTTGCGACGTGCGGGGCTTTTGACGCGAGATCCGCGGGCGAAAGAGCGGAAAAAGCCCGGCCTCAAGAGAGCGAGGAAGGGTCCGCAGTACACCAAGCGGTAAACTCCGTTCGGTTTGGCTGGGGATAAAAGGGGGAACAGGCCTCTCCAGACAGGTTCTCGTGGGTGTCCGGCTTATCTGGGGTTGATCAAGGAGAGGTTCACAAGGGCAGTGCCGGTAGATTGGACTGCCCTTTTTGCATCTTGGGAGAAATTAGAAGACGTACAGAATCAAGAACACAAGGATGCCCGACAAGCCAAGATCAATAATAAGGGGCAAATCCTTGAAAAACAGTTCCTCAGGTTCCCCTCCCAGCTCTTTGATATGAACAAGATAGAGGTAACGAAACACGCCGTAGATCACAAAGGGGATCGTCAGCATCATACTATGGTTGGCAGGCAGGTTCGGGGCAGAAAATGTGTATAACGAGTAGGCCATGATAGCACCCGCCGTCACTACGCCAGTCATCTCGTCCAGAAAGCGGGCGTTGTATTCTTGCAGGATAGCGCGATGCCCATTCGCGTTCTCCTCCAGAACCAGTAATTCGTTACGCCGTTTGCAGATGGCAATGAATAGGGAAAGCAGGATCGTGAAAAGGTAGAGCCAGGGAGAGAACCGCTCAACACGGACGACGATAGACCCTGCTGCTACTCTCAGCACGTAACCGGCGGCGATGGTCATCACATCGAGGATGACCACATTCTTCAGCCAAAAGGTATAAGCGATGTTCTGCAACAGGTAGACAAACAGGATCGCTGCGAAGTATGGATGTAGCACCCAGGAGAGGGGCAGGCAGACCAGCGGCAGCAGGATAGCAACTCCTTTGGCTACCGCGGGTGGCAACTGGCCGGACGGTAACGGGCGAAAGCGCTTGACGGGATGTAGCTTGTCGCGCTCGATGTCTCCCAGATCGTTCAAGAGATAGACCGTGCTTGAGATTAGGCAAAACAAGGCAAAGGCAAACAGCGTTCGGAGTAACAGGAGCGGTTGAAACAGTTTTTCGTCAAAGACCAGGGGTACAAAGATAAAGGCATTTTTGGCCCATTGCCTGGGGCGCATGCTTTCGAGAAGCCTTTTTAGCACAGTGGATGTCCTCCTCCAAACCGACGTTTGGGGCCTACCCGACGGTTATGTAACATAGGGCCTTGTGCCCGTCGTGAACGCTCACAAGGAGGCGATGCTACAATTTCTAGTAGGCGCTTGGAGCGTAATATTACCGGAAATCTCTAGAGTAGTCAACTTCAAACTTCTGGTTTGACTTTTGCCTCAGGTTGGCTATGCTAGAATCATGCAGAAAGTACGGTTGGATGTCCTGCTGACTCAGCGCGGCCTGGTGGAAAGCCGGGAAAAGGCGCAAAGGCTGATCATGGCTGGCCAGGTTATGGTGGATGGACAGGCGCTATCTAAACCTGGCAGCCAGGTGCCGGCAGAGTGCAACATCTCGCTGCTCAGTTCATTGCCTTATGTCAGCCGAGGCGGGTTAAAGCTTGAGGGGGCTTTGCGGGCTTTCGGAGTTGATGTATCTGGCAAGGTTGTTGCCGATATAGGCGCCTCAACGGGGGGCTTTACCGACTGCCTTTTGCAGCATGGGGCGGCCAGGGTGTATGCTATAGATGTCGGTTATGGGCAATTGGCCTGGTCTCTGCGCCAGAATGAGCGGGTTGTAGTCATGGAACGGACCAATATTCGCTATCTGGCGGGTTTGCCCGAAGCGGTGGAGCTGGCCACGGTGGACGTTTCATTCATCTCCTTAACACTCGTTCTGCCCGTAGTGTGTGAGCTCCTGGGAACGAACGGGGAGATCATCGCCTTGATCAAGCCTCAATTTGAGGCGGGACGGGAACAGGTAGAACGGGGGGGAGTAGTCAAAGAGGCGGAGGTTCATCGGGCAGTCTTGCAGCGTCTCGTCAATTGGAGTTTGGAGCAGAAGCTCTGGGCCTATGGGCTGGTGCCTTCCTCTTTACGAGGCCCTGCTGGCAATATCGAGTTTTTCATGCATCTCGGCCTGAATGAGGCTCGGATGCACAAAAACCTGGAGGAGTTGCTCAACCATTGTCTGGATCAGGTTTCAAATATAAGGGATTGATGTCGAGTTATCGGAAATTCGGAGGTTAGATGCTTTCTCTTTCTCCTGTTCGGTGGCGCCGTCTCATCCTCTTGGGAATGGCCATTGTGCTGGGGGCGGTCCTGTTCTATTCAGCGCAGTCTGCCCTCCTGCCATTTATTGTCGGTTCCTTTCTCGTGTATCTGTTCCTGCCTGTGGTTAACTTTTTGGACCCGCGGATGCCTCGCCTTCTGCGGGAATGGAGGCTGTCAAGGCCTCTATCCATTTTGCTGACTTATCTATTGGTGATCTTGTTGCTGGTTGGCTTCTTTGCGATTTTTGTTCCCTTAATAAGCGATCAAATCTCCCAACTGATCGAGGCCTCCGGCCAATACACGCTGCAGCTTTTGCGCATCACCAAAGGTTGGAACCGCACTCTGATAGACGAGTGGTTTAACCGTTACTATAATCTCATCCCGGACTGGATTCGCGAGACTTTGGACGCCAACATCCAGCAGATCACTGCTTCCCTGACCAATGCATTTCAGAACATCGTATCGTGGTTGGGGCGGGGCCTGCAGCTTGCCTTGAAGGGCACAATAGATGTGGTTACTTTTACGGTGAGCCTTGTGATCGGCATTATCATCGTGCCCTTTTGGATGTTCTACGTTCTGAACGATGAGAAAAAGATCATGCAGGCTTTCTATTCCGCTGTTCCAGAACGCTATCGAGCTGACGTACAGAATTTGCAGGAAATCATCGGCGGGGTTCTGTCTGCCTATATTCGCGGTCAGTTGATCTTGTGTTTGTTCATTGCTGCGATGTCAACCTTAGGCTTGCTTATTCTGGGCGTCCACTTTCCTCTGGTGCTGGGAACGGTTGCGGGCATCCTGGAAGTGGTCCCGACGATTGGGCCTTTCCTGGGCGCTGTTCCCGCTGTTTTAGTTGCTTTACTCGAGTCCCCTGCTCTGGCTTTGAAGACGGCGCTCTTGTTCGTCATCATACAACAAATCGAGAACGCCTTTCTTGTGCCCAAGGTGCAGGGAGCAAGCGTCAAGCTACACCCAACGGTCATCATGCTCGTGGTAGTCATAGGGAGCGAGATCGCTGGCGTATGGGGTGTTATCCTGGCCGTGCCTTTGAGCGCCATTTTCCGCAACGTCTTCTATTACCTGTATTGGCGCTCCTCCGACCCTGAGATCAAGCCGGAAGAAGCGATGGCTCGCATGCGTCTCCTGGAAAGAGGGAGAGGCGTTGTAGGCCCTCCGCTACCCTGGCGACAAAGCCTAGTTCGTTGGGGCCGCCAAGTGTATTCGAGGGGTGGGGAGGTAGTGGTCAGGCTCCATCGCTTCTGGCAATCACTGATACGCAGAGCGAAAACGATGCGAGCAGGATACGATGAGCCTACTGAAAGCGAATAAGGATCATGGAGCAACGCTTTATTCGCAACTTTTGCATTATCGCCCATATTGATCATGGCAAGAGCACCCTCAGCGACCGCCTGCTGGAGTTGACCGGCACGGTTGATCCGCGGCAGATGTCTGATCAATTCCTGGATCAGATGGAATTGGAGCGGGAGAAGGGGATCACCATTAAGGCTAAGGCGGTGCGCATGATGTATCGGGCTGAGGATGGCCAGGCTTATGAGCTGAACTTGATTGACACCCCTGGGCATGTGGATTTTGCCTATGAGGTCTCGCGTGCGCTCACCGCCTGCGAGGGAGCAGTGCTCGTCGTGGATGCTTCACAAGGGATAGAAGCCCAAACGATCGCTAATCTCTATATGGCGCTTGATCATGATCTGGATATTGTGCCGGTGGTGAACAAAATAGACTTGATCGCAGCCCGTCCGGATGAAGTGGCCCAAGAGATCGAGAATCTCATCGGTTTCCCAGCCCAGCAGATCATCAAGGCGTCGGCCAAGGAAGGGACTGGCACTAGGGAGGTTTTGGAGTCCGTCGTGCGGCGGGTGTCGCCGCCGAAGGGGAATCCGGAAGGGCCGTTGCGGGCGCTGATCTTTGATTCGCATTATGACCCATATAAGGGCGTCGTCGCCTACGTGCGCGTTGTGGATGGCGTCCTGAGCGCGGACAGGCCCTTGCTGCTGATGGCCACGAAGCAGGAGATCGAGCCGCTGGAAGTGGGCATTTTCCGGCCCAAGATGACTCCGGCGCAGACGTTGAGCGCGGGCGAGGTGGGATACGTCGCCACCGGTTTGAAAAGCGTGCGGGATTGCCGCGTAGGGGATACGATCACAACCTTGTTGGAGCCAGCTTCGGCTCCTTTAGCGGGGTACCAGCCAGCCAAGCCAATGGTTTTTGCCGGCATCTATCCGCTCAGAGGGGAAGATTACAGCTTGCTACGAGATGCCTTGGAGAAGTTGCATCTCAATGATGCGGCAGTGGTCTATGAGCCGGAGACTTCACAGGCGTTGCATTTCGGTTTCCGCTGCGGATTCCTCGGCCTGTTACACATGGAGATCGTCAAGGAACGCCTACAGCGCGAGTATGATCTGGACATCCTGACCACTGTCCCCAGCGTAGAGTACCATGTTCGGACGATCAAAGGGGATATCCTGACCGTAGACAATCCTGGCGAACTGCCCGACCCCGCGGATATCCAGGAGATCCTGGAGCCGTGGATGCGCCTGAGCATATTCTCTCCTGCCGAGTATGTCGGCCCGCTCATGGATCTGGTGACGGCGCGACGGGGCGAGTTCGAGCGCATGGAGTATCTAGACGAGAGACGTGTGTTGCTGAACTACCATATCCCCCTGGCGGAGATCATCGTGGACTTTTACGACCAGTTGAAATCGCGCACCCGTGGTTATGCTTCGATGGATTATATCTTTGCTGATTACCGTCCAGGGAACCTGGTGAAATTGGATATCCTGGTCAACCATGAAGTGGTGGATGCTTTCTCCTTGATCGTGCCGCGCGATCAGGCTTACGCCAGGGGGAGTGTCCTGACAGAGAGGCTGAAGGACCTAATCCCCTCGCACCTGTTCCCTGTGCCCATTCAGGCGGCGGTGGGCAGCCGCATCATCGCTCGCTCCACAGTCAAGGCGATGCGGAAGAATGTCCTGGCCAAATGCTACGGCGGCGACGTGACGCGCAAGCGCAAGTTGCTGGAGAAGCAGAAAGAAGGGAAGAAGCGTATGGCGCGCTTCGGCAATGTGGATATTCCCCAGGAGGTTTTCCTGGAAGTGCTCAAGTCGGGGCAATAGTTTGGAACCTCCCGCAGGTCTGCAACCTGCGGGAGGTTTGGTTTAGCGCAGCAGGCTTTCGGCGATGGCAATATACCCGGCGCAAGCCCGTTCTAGCTCAACGATGCTGATGTGCTCGTCAATGATGTGCGCTCCGCTTTCCGCTCCAGGCCCAAAGCCGATGGTGGGTATTCGGGCGATGCCGGCGGAATAGCTGCCGTTGGTGCAAAACTCATAGCGGATGATTTCCGGCCTGAGTCCGATGGCCCGCAACGCCGCCAGCGCTTTCTGCACCAACGGGTGGTCCTGTTCTATTTTCCAGGCAGGCGGGAATGCCTCGACAATTTCGCTCCTCCCGCTCCTTGTCGTCAACTCTCCGCTGGCAATGTGAAAGCTGGCCTGGAACTCTGCATCTTCTTGCGCAAGCTGGCGCACCACCTGGTCGAACTGGGCCAAGACCGAGTCCTTGCTCTCTCCGGGGAGCAGTCTCAGATCGTAGCTGACCCTGGCCGCGTAGGGGATAACCGAATCAACCGGCTTGGGCAGAGAATCTATCCCGATCAATTCGATGATCCCTTTGCCCAAAAAGTCGTCCGTTCGCCGGGGCATCTCTCGAATCCTCTCGATCAACTTCACGGCTTTATAGACGGCGTTGATTCCGCTCTCCGGATGCGCGGAATGTGCAGCTTTCCCCTTGATATCAACATGAATTCTGGTTCTCCCCCGCTGCCCTCGTTTGATGTTAAGCTCCGAGGCTTCACCGATGACGACATAATCGGGGCGGAGACCGATCGCCGCCAGATGTTCGATGGCCTTGCCGAGGGTGTAGCCCTCAAAGTGCTCCTCCCAACTGGTGGCCGTGATAACCAGATTCCCTGTCAGCGATCCCTCCCGCGCCAGTGCCCTCGCGGCATACATCATGGCAGCAAGCGCACCCTTCATGTCGCTTGCGCCGCGCCCGTAAATCTCCCCTCCGACGATTTCTGCGGCGTAGGGAGGATGTCGCCATTCCCGTGGGTCGGCGTCCACGGTGTCTATATGTGCATCAAACAAAAGGGCCGGCCCCTGCCCTCGCCTGAGAACGGCGACAACGGTGTTATAGTCGTTGACAAAGGACTCGAAGCCGGCCGATGTGAGATAATGGTTGACGAAGGAGGCGATTCTCTCCTCAGTTCCCGTCACGCTCGGTATGCAGATGAAAGCTTGCGCCAATTCGATTAGCTCAGCTTGTTCACTGCTATTCATAGATGCTTTACGTAATCACTCCTTGATCCCAAACAGGCGTATGATATTCCCAGCCATAATGTTGTATCTCTCGCTCTCCGACACTTCGCCGTCGAGCAAGGCCCTATAGCGGGCGACCTCGACGCGCATCACTTCAAAGGGGGTATCGCTCCCGAAGCAGACTCGTGTGGCACCGAGCGCCTTAATCGCTTTCAGGATGCGGGTGCTGCGCACAGCACTGCCGATGAGGATCAGGTTGGGATGTTCTTGCGCGACTTCGATGGCTGCCTGAGCCAAATCAGGGCTGGTGACGCCACCCATGTGCACCATGAGGATCGTCAACTGGGGGAATCGCCCGGCTACCTTACCGACGCGGAAGGGATTGGTCTGGTCGTAGGCATCCGCTCCCACGTGAAAGGCGAGGATCTTGCCTGTTTTGGCGATCTCTTCGATGACAGGGATAGACAAAACCGAGTCGTCTATGAAGAAATTGTTCTGGGCGCCATTCAGTTTGACGCCGTAGAAGCCGTAGTCGTAGATGCACCTTCTCACGGTGTCTTTGGCCTTCTCGATACCCAGATGCGGGTCCGCCCAGCCGAAGCCGAGGACTCTGTCCGGATGTTCCTTCATACCTTTGGCGACGTAAGCGTTGGCCTCGTCCGTCTCACGCCTGTACGGCGGCTGAAGCCAGGTCAAAGCCTTGTCTACTCCAGCCTGATCCATCCTCCGCAGCAGTTCTTCGATGGAAATGCTGTTTCCCCCTTCGAGGGTGGGGGAAATGTGACAATCCGCATCAATAATCATCACGGCCTCCTTAAGGTTCGAGTTCGAAAGGTCTCCCTGGTTTCATGACCACGATTCGTGTGCCGATGCCCATTCCTCGGCAGGCATCCACGAATTCCTGTGGATCGGCGTTGTTATGACGAAACATGCTGTAGTGCATCGGTATGACCGCCCTGGGCTGAACTGCCTGGGTGAGAAGGGCTGCCTGTCGCGCATCCATATTCCCCAACCGGCCATTGATCGGCACGGCGAGGAGAGCGGGTTGCAAGCCGCGCACGCTCTCCACCAAAGGCTCGGAGTATTCCGAGTCGCCGACCTGATAAACTCGGAATCCATCGGCCTCGATGATCACGCCGATGGCATCCTCTTTGCTGCCGGAGGTATGCTCCGCACGCAGCGCGGTCAGCCTGGCGCCGGCGACCTCCAGGGACTCACCTCGATCCAGGCGCAAGAAACGCTCTCCCGGCATCCCCATGCCCAGCCAATGTTCCCGGCAAGAGGAGGGGCCAACGAAGATGGTCTCTGAGCGCTCTGCCAGGGGGCGAAGCGTGTGCTCGTCAAAGTGGTCGGTGTGATCGTGGGTGGTAATCACCAGGTCAGCGTTGATCTGAGAAGGGGGAATGAGGATGGGGAGCAGCCGCTCGCGCGTTTTGCCTGCTGACGCGGCATAGGACAAATAGGGGTCTACGCAAACCAGAAGCCCTTTCGGGAAGTGATACATGAAGACGGCCTGGCCGAGCCAGGTGATGGCCAGATTGGACATGATTCCCTCCCATGCTGATATGCGATGGTGTTCTGCCAGGCATATTCTCCTTTGGATGTCGGGAATTGTCAAATGAGGGGCTTCTGAATCTTGGGCGCGGTGCATAGTTTGACAAGAAAGGGGAGATGGTATAAAATAGCATTGCTTTAGTGGTGAGCCGAGGTAGCTCAGAAGGTAGAGCATGCGGCTGAAAAC
>CAYPON010000098.1:0-9931 GCA_964412315.1 uncultured Anaerolineae bacterium
ATATGGTGGGGGCCACAGCGGCAACGCTCGGCCCGGGAGGCATCCTCGGTGTAGCCGTAGGCGACGGCCGTCGGATTTGGCTGTTGGACGATAGGCACAAGCTAGTCAACTGGTTCGGGCGCGTCCAGGAGTACCCGACAGACCTGGGTTGTCCGACCGCTCTCTTGCTGGCCGGCGAACCGTTCACTGTATCCCTCCCCTTCGGCCAACCAGACGACGCCGCGCTGCTATGTCTCCCCTTCGATGGCCGCCTGGATGATCCAAGGGGCATCACGCCGACTCATGCCTCTAACCTGGCTTTCCGCCTGGGGCGCTTCGGGCAGGCAGTAGAGATCGGGCAAGGGGCAATGCTGCGATATACAGCCGCTGGGCACTTCGAGCCAAGCAGAGGCAGTGTCGAGTTCTGGCTGCGGCCCAACTGGCCAGGTAACTCCTACGACGAGCATGTCCTTCTGGAGATCGCTGGCGAGGAGACAGCGCCGCCCGGCTACTTCCTCCGCTTGGCCCATCAGGATAACGGCCTCTATCTGTGGGCCACCGACTGGATCAGCCATGAGACCGTCGTCTGGGGCGATGCGTGGAGTTGGCAAGCGGGTGAATGGCACCACCTCGCTGCCACATGGGATGAACACCGTCTGAGCCTATACGTAGATGGGCGGCTTGCGGGCGAGGCGGCGATGCGCCATCCCATCACCACTCCCCTGCCCAGTGTCATCTCGGTCGGCGGCACAATCACCGGCGCGCTGGCTGCCGATGCCGTGGTAGACGAATTGCGGATTAGCTCCAAACCCCGTCTGGGGAACAGCGACCGTGGTCGTGTACTCATAGCCCAGCAATCGCCAGCGCAGGTCAGGGTATGCGACCTGTTGGGCAACCATGTCTCGGCTTATGCGCCGACGGCGGGCGAAAGCGGCGTGCTCATCGCCCCGGTAGCTCTGGCCTGGGGTCGGGAGGGGGAAATCTGGCTGGCGGACGAGGAAGCGCGGCGCGTGGATCAACTCGCCTTCGATGGGCAGACATTGCGTTGGTTGCGCTCGCTGAACCTCTCCTGGGAGCGTGCCCCCTGCGCCCTGGCCAGACACGAAAGCGGAATATTGGCCATCGCCGATGGAAACAGAATCCTGCTCTGCGACCCCTCGCGCGGTGACGTACTGCTTCACGTCTGGACAGCCCCGAACGATGGTTCCGACGACGGATTCCAACGGCCTGTAGCCCTGGCTTTCGACCCTGTAGGCGACCTGGCCGTGGTTGAGGAGGAGGGACGGTGCACCTCCTTTATTTTCGCTGCGCTGAAACCATTCCGAACCTTCCTGCCGCGCCTCATGGCGAGAGAAGCGCGATAGCAACAGGATTGCCCGCAGTCTGAATGTTCCAGTCCTCCCCGTTTCCTTTGTGTTTCCGTGGTGTTATTTCAGGTTGAGAAATCTCGACTCTTTTTGCACGTATACGAATATTGACGAAATACGCTGAGTATGCTATACTGTGTTTGTACCTCTACAGCCTATCCGACAACCGCGTAGAATAGCTTCTCATGGGCGTTTTGATGGGTATGGCCCAGCCCGCGGTTCATTGAATAGGCTCCTGATGAGGAGGTAGCGTAGAATCCGAACCGGTTGAGCACGTAGCAAACAGGGACTGCAATCAGTAGATCGCAGGCCGCCCGTGTTTCTGCAATCTACCAAGATCAGAAAACAAGGAGGAAGCAAGATGAGCCATCATGTCACTGTTGCAACGAGCGACGTTAAGGGTAAACCTGTTGAAACGCCCCAAGGCAAGTCGTGGGCCGACCGCGTGCGACAGGGCATAGGGGACGCGGTGTTGGATGCGGTGATCAAGAGCGCTCCAAAGCTGGCGCACATCGCACCTTTCCGCCGCGCTGTGGTCAAGGGATACGAGCGGTATATGCGCGCGGCTTCAAGGCGCATGGTGGCCTCCGGCTCCCGCCTGGCCGAGGTGGAGAAAGATAGGCTGGATATGGGCCTGGCGATCTTGCATACTGTGGCTCGTGCCATAGCCGAGAGACGCCTGGGTGACACCCATATGCGCGCTGCGCTCAACAACCTCATCCGTGATGCCCTTGTTCGCCAAGGCGACCGGGCGGCCGTAGAACGTTTTGCGGCAAAATATGGCTGCCCCCCTCCCTCTGTTCTACTCGTCAGCCCAACCAAGGCGTGCAATCTGCGCTGCACCGGTTGCTACGCCGACTCCGGCCCGGCGCGTGAAAAGCTGGAATGGGATATCTTCGAGCGCACCATCAGAGAGGCGCACGATCTGTGGGGCGCGCGCTTCTTTGTCTTTAGCGGAGGCGAGCCGCTGATCTACCGTGACGAGGGCAAAGGGGTGCTGGATCTGGTGGAGAGATTCCCGGATTGCTTCTTTATGATGTACACCAACGGCACTCTCATAGACGACAAGACGGCGCGACGGCTAAAGGAAGTGGCCAACCTTACTCCTGCCATTTCCATCGAAGGATTAAAGGAGCAGACCGATGCCCGCCGGGGAGAAGGGATCTTCGACTGTGTCCTGGAAGCGATGAGACGCCTGCGCCGGGAACAGGTCATCTTCGGCATCTCTCTGACGGCCCTACGCCAGAATGCGGAGTATGTCCTTTCAGACGAGGTAGTCAACTTTTTCTTCGATGAAATGGGCGCCTCCTATGCCTGGATCTTTCACTATATGCCCATCGGCCGAGCCTATACGCTGGAGTTGATGCCGACGCCGGAGCAGCGTTTCCGCATGTGGCAGCGGACGTGGCAGTTGGTGCGAGAACGCCATCTGATGGTCGCCGACTTTTGGAACAGCGGCATTGCCGCTGACGGCTGTATCTCCGCCGGACGGCCCGGTGGCTATATGGCCATTGACTGGAACGGTGCGGTCATGCCTTGTGTCTTCACCCCTTATTCGCCGGTGAACATCAGGACCGCCTACGCCGAGGGCAAGACGCTTAACGATGTCTGGGCCGAGCCGTTCTTCGCCAGCATCCGCGCCTGGCAACGCGCGTATGGCTACAAAGAGAACTACCTCTCTGATGAGCATTGTGGCAACCGGATCATGCCTTGCCCGATCCGCGATCACCACGCCGAGTTTCAGCGGATGGTCATGGAACACGAGCCGGATCCAACCGATGAGAACGCCCGTGACGCACTGCTGGACGCCGAGTATCACCAGGGATTAGAGGAGTTCGACCGCAACCTGGCCGCTATCTTGGACCCCATCTGGGAATCACACTACCTCCGCAAAAGGAGATATCCATGACTGCAATCGTCCAAGTGCAAAACCTCGTGAAACGGTACATGCCGGAGAATGTCTTGGCCGTAGATGGGGTGTCCTTCGAGATCCAGGAAGGGGAAATCTTCAGCCTCCTCGGCCCCAACGGTGCAGGCAAGACCACCACCATCTCCATATTGAGCTGCCTGCTCCAGCCCACCAGCGGAGACGCCCTCGTTGCTGGCCACTCGGTGGTCAAACAGCCGATGGAGGTCAAGCGGGCCATTGGCGTGGTGCCCCAAGAGATCGCCCTCTATGACTCGCTCAGCGCGCGCCAGAACTTGCTATTCTGGGGACGCATGTACAGCATGCGGGGCAAAGAACTGAATCGTCGCGTGGATGAGGTGCTTGAGCAAATCGGTCTGCGAGACAGAGCCGATGCCCAGATCAAGACCTACTCCGGCGGCATGAAGCGCCGCGTCAATATCGGCGTGGGGCTGCTCCACAAGCCACGCCTCATCTATATGGATGAGCCAACGGTGGGCATTGACCCACAGAGCCGACGTAACATCCTAGACACGGTGAAAGAATTGAATCGGCAGGGCATGACCGTTCTCTACACCACTCACTACATGGAAGAGGCACAGGAGCTTTCCCACCGCGTGGGCATCATGGACCATGGCAAGTTGATCGCTCTGGGCACACAGAAAGAACTGACCCAGATGGTGGGCGAGCATGAGACGCTGCGCCTGCATCTGGGCGAGGGCGAAACCCCAGAGGCTCTGGCAGCCGCGTTGAAAGAACTGCCCGGCGTGGTGCAGGCTTCGGCAGCCGATAACCAGGTCGTTTTGATCGTGCCGGAGGCAGAGGTTGCGCTGCCCCTCGCTATCACCAAAGCGAACGAACTGGGTTTGCGCGTCCGCTCCGTGGACATCGAGGAGCCGAACCTGGAGGGGGTTTTCTTGCATCTTACCGGGCGTGCCCTGCGCGATTAGGAGGCCAGCATGAAAAAAGTGCTCAACATCGCCTGGAAAGACCTGATCGTCACCTCCCGCGATCTGACTGCGCTCCTTTTGATACTGGTCACGCCTTTTGCTCTGACGATGGTCATGGCTGGCGCTTTCGGTGGTTTCAGCAGGGGCGGCGGAAGCGGCCTATCTGATATCCCTGTGATCATCGTCAACCGCGACGCCGGCCAATTCGGTAAGCTCCTGGTGCAAGCCTTCCAATCGGAAGAGCTTTCATCCCTGCTGGAGCCAACTATCGTCAATGATGATGCAACAGCCCGTACATCGGTGGATGACGATAAAGCGGCAGCAGCAGTAATCATCCCGGCAAACCTCTCGGAGAGCGTTGTCCCGACAGGAGTGGTGCGGGGCGACCCAAGTGCGCAAGTGCAGAGCCTCATCGAGGTATACGCCAACCCTACGCGACCGATCGGCGCGGGGGTCGTACAAGGCATTGTCGAGCAGTTCCTCAGCCTGATCGCCGCCGGCTCAGCAGGTGGGCGGGTGTCGGTTCTCCAGCTCATAAAGAGCGGGCTGATCTCACCCGAACAGGCCCTCAGCCTGGGGCCAACGATTGGGGAGCGTGCAGGGCTACAGGCGGTCAGCGCGCGTTTGATCGCCGTCAAAAGCCAGGTCATTGGCGGCAGAACTGAAGGATTCAACTGGCTGAGTTATATGGCGCCAAGCATGGCCATCCTCTTCCTGATGTTTACAGTGAGCAACGGAGGACGAAGCCTGTTGGTCGAGCGAGACGAGGGCACGCTGCCCCGCCTTTTGGCGACCCCCACTTCCGCGGGGCAGGTGTTGGGAGGCAAGGTCCTGGGCACCTATCTCATCGGTCTGGCACAGATGGGCATACTGATCGCCAGCAGCACATTGCTTTTCCGTCTGAACTGGGGATCGCCCGGCGCGGTGATCTTGCTCGTATTGGCGCTGGTGGCGGCGGCTACCGGTTGGGGGATGGTCCTGGCCGCCTATTCCCGCTCCCCCGCCCAAGTCGGGCAAACGGGCTGGATCATGACGCTCGTTTTCGGCATGGTCTCCGGCAATTTCTTCAACCGACAGGCCCTTCCCCAGATACTGCAAAAAGCTAGCCTGGTGACTCCCAATGCCTGGGGCCTAGAAGCTTTTGCCAAGCTGGCAGCCGGTGGTGGCGTGAGCGACGTCCTGCTCCCGATTATAGTCCTGCTGGCGATGGCGGCGCTGCTCTTCTCTGTGGCAGTGGTCGCCTTCCGCCGCCAATATGCATAGGGGAGGCCCTCATGCGCAAGGTATTCGAAATCGTCTGGAAGGATGCACGAATCTACTTCTCAGACCGCTCTGAAATCCTCTTCTTTTTTATTTTGCCGCTTGTTTTCACTGCAGTTGTGGGCATGGCCTTGAGTGAAGGCGATGCGACTGCTGACGACCGCATCCCTGTATTGGTGGCGGATGAGGGCAATAGCACCCTCTCCGCCGAGTTGAATGCCGCCCTGGCCAGCTCCAAGGTCATCCGTCCTATTCTGCAACCACGTGACGAGGCGGAGCGGCTCCTGAAAGAGGCCACAGCGCCGGCGCTGGTGG
Source organism: uncultured Anaerolineae bacterium (assembly GCA_964412315.1). Classification (GTDB taxonomy): domain Bacteria; phylum Chloroflexota; class Anaerolineae; order JAAYEA01; family JAAYEA01; genus CAYPON01. The sequence goes on from CAYPON010000098.1 coordinate 5,778, forward strand.
TCATCCCAGCGGGCTTCGGCAAGGCCCTCCTGAGCGGGCAGGCAGTGGAACTGGCCTTGCGTAAATCGCCGAGCGACAACCGCGTCTCTGCCGTGGAGCAATCTGTGCGCGCTGCCGCAAGTCAGGTGAGCAACGCCGTCGCCGCAGCCCTGATCAGCGTTGCCGAGGCGGAACACATCCGTCCTTTTGCCAGCGAGGCCGCTCGCCAGGCTTATTTTCAGCAGAGCCTGACCATGGCCCAGGAAGTGCTGAAAAACCCGCCGGCCCGCCTGGAGGCTACTCAGGCATTGACGGCGGTGCCAAAGCACCCCAGCGGATTCCAGCAGTCATCAGCGGGGCAGCTCGTCTCCTGGGTATCCGTCACCTTGATCGCTGCCTCGGAGACCCTTTTGGACGAGCGGCTGGGTGGCACACTCCGCCGCCTTCTGGTGACGCCCACCAGCAAAGCGACGATTCTCCTGGGCAAGATCGTGGGGCGCTTGGCAATGGGCATCGTGCAAATGATCCTGCTCATCGTCTGTGGCGCGTTGATCTTCCGCGTGAACTGGGGGCAGTCTCCGGCGGCGCTGGCATCGGTCATGTTTTCCTTCGGGCTGGCCGCTGTGGCTTTCGGCGTCTTTATCGGCACTATAGCCAAAACGCGCGGCCAGGCTGGCGGATTGAGCATCCTGTTTGGTATGCTAATGTCCGCCATCGGCGGCGCGTGGTTCCCGCTGGAGATCACAGGCAAGACCTTTACGGCCATCGGCCACCTGGTGCCCAATGCCTGGGCCATGGATGCCTTCAACGATGTCCTGGTTCGCGGGCAGGGCATTGCTGGCGTGCTACCAGAAGTGGGCGTCTTGTTTGGCTATGCTTTAGTATTTTTTGTCATTGGCATCCGACGATTCCGGTATGAATAAGCTCTGGACATACCAAACAAGGAGAAAGCATGGCCAAGACGACCTTGCTCCCTTCTACTGCCCTGAATGCGACCGCTGCTATTGCCTCAAACACTGGTCTGTTGTGACAGAGTTTGAGAATGGAGGCTGGTACGACGCCTCTTACGGCACATGCCCGGCGGGGCACGAAAGAGTCATTGACGATTGAAGAATGAACCGGGGACCTGCTTTAAGCGGTCTCCCCTCACGAAAAGTAAACCAGAGGCCCGTTCTAAGCGGGCCTCCGGTCGTTTGGGGCCTGTTATTGTGCTGCCTCCAGACAGAAGTAGATCTGCAGAGGAGTCCTCCATCCGAAGCCAGGCTCACCCCATATACGCTGATTGTTGACGATCGTGCGATCCCAAACTTCCAGGATGATCCGGTAACCGCAAGCAGGCAGGCCGGTGGTGTTCCAGGAGAAGGCCACGTTCGTATCCCCTGTGTCGCTCACGCTGGTGTACTTCCTGACTGGCAGGATATCGCCGGAGGCAAGGCTGCTCTCATACCGCAGCCGGTAGCTGTAGAAGTGCAGATCGGTGCCAGTGATCTTGCCTGTGACGACATCTCCAATGGTTACATCCCCGCATATCGGTACGGTATCCAGGGTCAGAGATGCCGTGGGTGCTGTGTTGTCCAGCATGACCACCACAGGCATGCTAACATGCTCGGTACCTCCTGTCTCCCTGATCGTCAGCCGGATACTGTACTTACCGTTCTTGCCTGACGTGTTCCAGGGGTAATACAGGCCGCCCATCGTCGAGTTGCAGAGGATGCTCAACCAGCCGTTGGCATCGGGCACCCGATTCACGAGTACAAACAAGCCCGGCCAGATGAAGCGCCACTCTTGGAAGGGATCCGTGAGCGGCAGCCAGGTCGAAGGAGGCGTCGTCGGATTGGGCCACAACCCGTATTCAACCTTGAAGTGCGAGCATTCCGTGCACGATGGCATCAGGCCAAGGATTTCCACCCATCCGCCGAAGGGGCTATCGTGCGCTTCGAATGGCGGCGTGGTGGAACTGAGGCCATTCGCCAGGCCAGTGGTAGCGCCGATCTGTCCGGCTGGCATGCCTCCGACCCGTATGATCGCCGCCCCACACGCTGGCCTTTCTACACTGATGGAAAGCGCATCCAGCCCCAGGAAACGTGCTTTCGGCTCAAAGCAGCCGACCAGGTCTTCGTTCGTCTTGACCACGCCGTTGCCAAGCTGGAGCACGTCGCCGTCGGTAAAGCCAGGTGTTCCGCTAAACAGGATTTCGGTCGAGAAGAGCAGCAGTTGCAGATTGCCGGCACGGTCGGTCGCCACCGCGTCTAGCCCAAAGTCAACGCCATTGTTGGGAATGCCTGCGGGCACGCTGGCTGGAAAGAGACCGCCGTTGGACACGACGATTGTCCCATCCCGAGCCGACAGGAGATCGCCATCGAAAACCTGGGGTGCCGCCGCGGAAGCCGGGCCGGTGCCCTCCGTGGAAAACCAGATGTCAATGCTTCGGCGGCGCAGCATATCCGAAAGAAGCGCCGGGTTCTGCACCCAGTTCCCGCGCGGAATCCTGATCGCTTCCTCGACAAAGGCGATGATCTGCTGTATGCTCCCGATGAATTGCAGGCCATCCAGGCCGATGTCGTACCTGATGCCAAAGCGGTGCATGAGGGCGATATTAGGGATAACGCCCCTGCCACCCGTGCTCGTGATGATCAGGTCGCCAGCAGTGAACTGGCCCGTATTGGGGCTATCCAGTTCGGTGGAGAAAACTACCATCTGCCTCTGTACGTCCAGGACATCCACGGCGTCCAGGCCGAGATCAATGTTCTGGCTAATGTCGAAACCGTACAACAACTCGCGGTTGCGGGCGCAGACCACACAACCTGGGCCTAGCAGATCACCATCTGAGATGACGGGGTTTCCATCGGGTGGAGTTGGCCCCTGGGTTACAAAGTCCTCCTCCGTGGAGAAGGCAAATTCGCTACAGGCCGTCAGATTGCTCTGGCCCTGGCCGCTGATCGGCAGAGCCGGCACGCCCAGCGTGATGCTAACTATCGCTATTAAAGCCAATATCGTCGCCAACTTTTTCATTTTGACTCTCCCCTTTCGAGAAACGAGGATCAAATGCGCTTGCTGAGAGGTTGGCATCTGACCTCACCTCCTTCTGAACAACTTGAGAAGCAGTTGCAGATAGGTTTCCCTTTCCACCCGTTGGCCGATAGAAATGGCGTCCAATCCGAGGAAACCCGCTCTCGGTTCGAAGCAGCGCACCAACTCCTCGTTGGTTCTGCCAACGCCATTTCCATAGCGGAGCAGATCACCATCGGTAAAAGCAGGCTGTCCACGATAGAGGATCTCGGTCGAGAACTGGATGGACTGCCGGTTGCCGGAGCGGTCACAGGCGATGGCATCCAGGCCGTAGTCAACTCCCCGCTCGGGTATCCCCGCCGGTACGCTGGCCGGCAACAACGCGCTGTTGGTAGCGACAATGACGCCATCCCGAGCCGACAGGAGGTCCCCATCAAGAAAGCCAGGCCGCCCGACGATGGACAGGCTGCCTTCGGTGGAAAACCAGATGTCTATGTTGTACTGCCGTAACATGCCCGCCAGCCGTCCCAGATTCCGCAGCCACTCCTCTCGCGGGATCTTGCTGGCCTCAGCGAGAAAGGCGCGGATGCTCCGCGCGTCCCCTATGAACTGCAATCCGTCCAGGCCGAGATCATAGGGAACCTGGAACGGTGCAAGGAGGGCACGATTGGGGATGATGGTACCGTTAGTGACTAGCAGGTCGCCTGCCGTGAACTGCCCGGAGTTCGGGCTGTCCAGCTCTGTGGAGAAAGCCACCAGGTAGCTACCGACATCAATGACATCCACAGCGTCCAGCCCGAGGTCTACTCGCACGTCGAAACGGCCCACCAAATCGAGGTTGCGGGCACAAATGATGCAGTTAGGGCCTAGAAGGTCACCATCAGAGATGACGAGATTCCCGTCAGGCGGGGCGGGGCCGCGGGTCACGAAATCCTCCTCGGTGGAAAAGGCCAACTCCGCGCAGGCGGACGGCAACTGCGGAGACTGGCCGGTAGCTGGCCCAAGCAGCCCCAAAAAGGCCAGCATGAAGGCCAACATCAGCCCTACTGCGATGTGTGGGATGAATTTGCGCATATCACACTCCTTTCAGAGGTTTGCTGTAATCACATGCGCTGAAAAGGATCGAGGGGTTCAGACATGCTCACCTCCTCTCGCACCCGATCCAC
>CAYPON010000098.1:10031-11469 GCA_964412315.1 uncultured Anaerolineae bacterium
AGGAGGTCGAGATGGATCACAGAAAACCTCATCCTGAACTGTATAACGCACCGTGGATAACGGACGAGTTCAACGGGATGCCTTATCGCCTGCTGGGAAGTTCGGGGTTGCGCGCCTCCAATGTGGGGCTAGGAACCTGGAAAGTCGGCTACCCAGAGACGGGGGACGGGTCACGGGTTGGCGAAAAGGTGGCGTTGCAGATTTTCGACCGCGCTATCGAGCTGGGCGTGACTTTTTGGGACACGGCTAATCGTTACAATGCCGCCTCCGGGAACTCGGAGCGGGTGATCGGCACCTGGATGCAAAACAACCCTGACCAGCGGCGCAACGTCGTGCTGGCAACCAAAGTCTTCGGCGGCATGGATGGGCGCACACCCAATCACAGCCGCCTGTCCAGAGGGAACATCCTGGATTCGGTCTATGCCTGCCTGGAGCGCCTGCAGGTGGATTACATAGACCTCCTCTATTTCCATGCCTTCGATCCGATCACGCCGCTGGAGGAGAGCCTGGCGGCCATCGAGGATCTCGTGCAACAAGACCTGATCCGCTATTTCGGCGTTTCCAACTTCACCGTGGAGCAACTCGCCCTCTACCGGGCGGCGGAGAAAAGCTTCTCTGTCCGCTGTCGGGTGGTGGCGGTGCAGAATCAGTTCAATATCCTCCATGGCGAATCGGCCTCTCACCCTGGGGTGCTGGCCTATGCGGCGCGCACGGGCATCTCCTTTGTGGCCTGGAGCCCGCTGGCTCGCGGCCTGCTGACCGAACGCTACCTGGATTTGAGCAAGGTTGGCCCGGGTGATCGCCTCTACGATGAAGGCACCCTACAGAAAGAGACGAGCGGCCCGATCATGGAAAAGCTCCACCGTCTAGCGGAGCTGGCTCGCGAATGGGGCCTGCAACTGAACCAGTTAGCCATCGCCTACATGCTCACCCTGCCGGGCATGGGGCCGGTGATCGCCTCGGCATCCTCCGTGCAGCAACTCGAGTCCAATGCCACCGGCGGCAAAGTGATCTTGAGCGAGGAACAGAGGGGACGGGCCAAGGAGGCAATCGGGCTGTAACTGTACGCGAATTGATCAAAACGGCCAAGCGCGCCGGAGAACGCCGATCTGTACTAACGCAGTACGTCGTCTCGGTCGGTGCGCCATAGATTTGACAAATTTGCTGTAATGTGCTACTATATCGCTACAACTGAATACCAGCGGCAGAGGTGTCTTGAGTCAATAAGCTCAGGCTTAAAGGGAGAAGTCCGGTCGCAGTCCGGCGCTGTCCCGCAACTGTAGGTGGCCCGCTTAGGCCACAAGCCAGATCGCCCGCCTCTGCTAACATCCTTACAGCCTTCGAGAGAAAGGGGGTAGGATACTATGGTGAGCGGTCCATAGGCTGTTGGCCCTCTTGTCTTCAATGGCAAGGGGGTTTTTGTTTGTCCATTGCCTGA
>CAYPON010000099.1:0-11351 GCA_964412315.1 uncultured Anaerolineae bacterium
ATCTCTTGCGCGATCAGGCGTAGCATTGTTGTCCCGCCATTGACGTTTGCGCCCGTGCTGGGAATATGGTATCATAGACCCATCAAGTAGCCCGCGGATCGGGCCCAGACTACGGGGCAATTGCAGGTCTGTCATTCTGAGGCGTCCTGTGCCGAAGAATCTCGTTTGGCGTGGACAGAACGAGATACTTCGTCGCAAAGGGCGCTCCTCAGTATGACAATTCGAACCGGTCTTCGAGAATGCAATTGCCCTGCCCAGACTATGGTGTCAGAATGCCCACGACACTGCTACCCACAAAAGTGCGACCGCCGCTTCTGCGGCGACAGCTCATCTCTCGGCCGAGGCTCCTCGAGCTTCTGGACGCAGCGCGAGGCGGCGACCTCGTGCTGATCTCGGCGCCTGCAGGCTTTGGGAAGACGACGCTGGCGGCAGAGTGGCTGCAGGCAAGGGAGCTGCCTGCGGCGTGGCTCTCCCTGGATGAGGACGACAACGACCTCGCGCGATTCTGGTCATACGTGTCCGAGGCCCTGGGAGCGCTCCGTCCGGGCATAGGGCGAGCCATAGCGGCTGCGCTGCGCTCGCCGCTGCCCCTGGCGCCGAAGGAGTCCTTGGCAGGGCTAGTCACTGAGCTTCTAGAGATCCCCGAGACCTTTGCACTGGTCCTTGATGACTATCATGTGATTGACAACACCGAGGTCCACAGCAGCGTCGAGCTACTGCTGGAGCACCTCCCGACGAACATGATACTCGTGATCGCCAGCCGCTCTGATCCCCCCTGGCCCCTGGCTCGAAGGCGCGCCCGCGGCAACATGGTCGAGGTCAGAGCGATGGATCTCCGCTTCACCCCCGAGGAGGCCGCCGCGTTCCTCAACCAGGCCATGGGTCTCAAGCTCACCTCCCACCAGATATCTGAGCTAGAGTCCCGTACCGAGGGTTGGATCGCGGGACTGCAACTGGCTGCACTCTCCATGCGCGGGCAGGACGACTTGGATGGCTTTATCCGCGCCTTCAGTGGGAGCGATCGCTTCGTTCTGGACTACCTCGTTGAGGAGGTCCTGGACGGGTCGCCGCCGGAGACACAAGAATTCCTGCTGCAGACCTCCATCCTGTCGCGAATGTCGGGGGAGCTTTGCGATGCGGTCACGGGGCGTCGTGATGGGAAGGCGATGTTGGAGCAGCTAGAAGAGGACAACGCCTTCATTGTAGCGCTGGACAGCGAGCGGCGATGGTATCGCTATCATCATCTTTTCGCGGACTTGTTGCAGAGTCTGGCTCAACACCGGCTGGCGGATCGCTTGCCGGACCTGCACTTGAGGGCCAGCATCTGGTTCGAACAGGAAGGGGCGGTCGAGGAGGCCATCGCCCATGCTCTGCGCGGATCCAATCTACAGCGCGCAGCGGACCTGATCCAGGCGCATGGCCTCTCTTACGCGGCCCGAGGCCAGGCGAGGCTGGTCCGGGGGTGGCTCTCCCAGCTTCCTGAGTCCTTCGTGCGGGAGCGGGCGCCCCTTGCGCTTGGGCGTGCCTGGATGTGCACGCCGGATGAGGATCCTGAACCATGGTTCCAGATCGCCATGGAGAAGGGCGCAGCCGAGCCACCGCCGCCCGGGTTCCCATACGCCTCGTTCTGCGAGTACGTGATGGTGTCGCGTGCTGTCCAGAATGCGAACCGTGCTCGCAATCTGGGAGAGCCCTTCGAACGGGTCATTGAGCTAGCCCAAGCCGCGTACGCGCTGGTCCATCAGGGGGACACGTTCTTCAAAGGCTATGTCGCGCTGATCGTGGCCCTTACCTATATGGGGCACGGGGACACCTCGGAAGCCGAGCGCTGGTTGGCCGTGGCCGATGAGGTGGGCAAGGGCGCACGGGAACACCCGACGACGCTTGTTGTCGCCGGTATGAGAGGACAACAGCTTTGGTCCAAAGGACACCTGCGAGAGCTGGCGGCGATGTGTCAGAAGCTGCTGCACGAGGTCGTCGAGCCGGCGGAGCGTGCTGGAGAGTCGTTGGGTTATGCCTGCTACGTCTATCTGCCATTGGGGCGAGTTCGGCTTCAGTGGAACGAGCTTGATCAGGCCGAGCCCCTGTTGACGAAAGGCATCGAGCTGGCCGACGCTGCCGGTGAAAACCTCACTCAGGCTAGCGGCAGGAGATTCCTGGCCAGCCTGCGGTGTATCCAGGGGCGTTTCGACGAGGCTTCAGAGCTTATTGACCAGGCTGTCAGCGGCGTTGCGCCATGGAAGCCCGACGCGGCTTTTCTAAGCTACATCCAGGCGCTGCGCGTCCGCGTCTGGCTCTGGCGAGCACGGGTCACCGGCGATGATAGTTGGCTCTGGCAGGCCATCCGCTGGGCTGACACGCTGGAGCTGGAGCCGCCAGACGACTATAGCTTTGAGCTGCAGAGCCTGTGCTGGACGCGGATCGCCCAGTACCGCGCTTTCGGTAAGCCGGACCTTGTTCCGCTGCTGAGCCTGATTGACGACAGCATCGCTATCGCGGAACAGCCGGACAGCGGCATCGGCTTCCGGGTGGAGATACATGCGCTGAAGGCCCTGGCTCTGGACGCGTTGGGTCGTCGGGACGAGGCGCTGGCATCACTGGCGCGCGCCCTGATGTGGTCGGAACCGGAGCGTTTCGTGCGGCACATCCTGGACCACGGCGCACCCATGGCGGAACTCCTCCGCGAGGCCGTGCGGCATGACATCGGGGGGCGCTACGCTCGAGAGCTTGCGGACGCCCTAACGGCCGAACTGGCACAGGGTCGGGCCGAGCCAGTGCCCCAGCCCTTGCGCGGGCGCGAGGCGGCCCCAGTCCTGCTGGAGACCCTGACTGCCCGCGAGATGGAGATCCTCAGATATCTGAACAGCCGTTTATCCAGCACCGAGATCGCACGAGAGCTGTACATCTCGGCCAACACGGCGCGCTTTCATATCAAGCACATCTATGACAAGCTCGGCGTCCACAGCCGGAGCGAGGCCGTGAGTCGCGCCAAGGACTTGGGGCTCCTGTAGGCTTGAGCTTGCTCTGCCCCAGGCGCCCTGCGCCTGTTCCCCGTCAGCCTCTTTCCCGTGTCTTGTGCCTGTCCACGCCGACCTGCTCGTGCCTCCCCCACAAAACCACCCAGGCAACCACCCACTCTGGGTGGCGACAACTCACCCACCCTGCTGGTACACTGGTGCCGTGAAGAGCCTGAGGGCGTGAGATGGCTCATCTGCCAAGGCTCGCATCGGATTGCACGAAAAGAGGAGGTATCACCATGACTTGGGTTCAGATGTATCACTATGCGGTGATGCGCCACGAAGAACTGCTACGTGAAAGCTCGAACGAGCTGGGAATCAGCAAATGGCTAGCGGCCCTGGCCCAGTTCGTGGCGCAGTTGATGACGATGATCCGGTAACGGCCGGCGAGCAAAAAGGAGGACAAGCCATGTATTCCTGGGTTTCGATGCTCAGCTACGGCTGGGCGGTCTATCAAGAGAACATCCACGCGGCGGAAAAGCCCCGCGAGTTGGCCAATCTGCGGCTGGGCCAGGGGATGCTGACCACCTGGATGGACAAGCTAGCCACATGGGCGCGTAGCCCTCGAGTTCGCGCCAGGCTTCTGGGGGACGCTGGATGACACGAACCGACCATGAGAACGAGGCTGGCGTCTACGAAATCGTGGTTCGCGGCCAGCCGGCAGCGTCCACGACAGGGTGGCTTGGAGATCTCGAAGTTGTCAGCCTTCCCAGTGGCGACTGCCTCCTCCGCAGCCGCAGGATAGATCAGGCAGCTCTGTACGGCCTGGTGGCGAGGATGCGCGATCTGGGACTCGTGCTTATCTCCATCAATCGAGTGCCTGAGAGTGAGCAGAGAGAAACAGGACGAGGGGCAAGGGCAAAGCCCGAGGAGCGAGGAAATGGCAACAAGGTATGCGGTTCAAACGGAACATCTGAGCAAAACCTACCGCCTGGGCAAAGAGAATGAGGTTCGGGCCGTCATTGACGTGGGCCTGGGCATTGAGCCGGGCCAGGTATTCGGGTTCTTGGGGCCGAACGGCGCGGGCAAGACTACCACGCTCAAGATGGTATGCGGCCTGGTTCGACCCAGCAGCGGGAAGGCATGGATCAACGGTCAGGACGTCTGGCGGCACCGCAGCGCCGCGGTGAGTCAGATCGGCGCGGTGCTTGAGGGGGAGCGCAACATCCACTGGGAGATTCCAGCCCTGGACAACGTCCTCTGGTTCGGCATGCTGCGCGGGATGTCCGGCCGTCGGCTGCGAACCCGCGCGGAGGAGCTGCTGCGCCAGGTCGAGCTGTGGGATCGGCGCAAGGACCTGGTGCGCGAGTTCTCTCGTGGCATGAAACAGAAGCTGTCCGTCGCCTGCGCGTTGGTAGCCGACCCACCTGTGCTCTTGCTGGACGAGCCCACCTTGGGCCTGGACGTGCAGGCAGCGCGAACTGTCAAGGCCATGATCAAGCGGTTGGCGGCGGAAGAGGGGCGCACCATCATCCTGACCACGCACGAGATGAAGCTGGCTGAGGAGTTGTGCGATCGGGTGGTCATCATTAGCAAGGGCAGGATCATCGCCGACAAGCCGGTGAGCGAGCTATTGGACCTCTTTGCTCAGGAGCACTATGAGATCGTGGTCGAGGGAGATCTGCGGGAGGCGATGCCTGCAGGCTTGGAGGGGCTTAGCCTGACCGAACGCAACGGGCACAGTGTCCTTTCTGGCCGCCTCCTGGACCAGGGCCACCTGTATCGCGTGCTTGATCATCTGCGGCAGAGCCGCCTGCCGCTTCTCTCGGTGAATCGAGCCGATCCGGATCTGGAGGAAGTCTTTGTGCGCCTCCTGGATGGGGACGCACGGAAAGGAGCAGGGAAATGAGCGTCGCAATAATGGCCGCCTGGGCCGAGGTGCGCAGGGAGTTCAGGACATTCTGGACCTATCGCGCAAACGTGCTAACAGGTATGCTGTCGCTGTACGTGATCTTTGTGGGGTTCTCGTTCATGCTGGGTCGCGGAGAGATGCGTCCATCCGATATGGCCTATGCGCTGTTGGGATACGTGGCCTGGTTCTTTGTGAACCAGGTGCTGGGAAACATCGGACAGGGGATACGTGGCGCTGCCACGGCGGGAACGCTGGAGCAGATGTGCCTGAGCCCAGCGCCGCTAGGGTTCATCCTCATAGGACGTACGGTGGCCAATCTCATGATCACCATAATCTTTGTGGCCGTGTTCAGCGCGATCCTCAAACTGACCCTCGGCGTCGGCGTACCCATGAGCCTGGCTGGGATCCCGATCTGTCTCCTGATCGCTCTTGGCGTGTACGGTTTCGGGTATCTGATCGGTGGCATGGTTCTGATCTACAAGCAGATGGAATCATTGACAAACTTGGTGAGCAACGGCATGCTCTTCCTCAATGGCACAATGCTGCCCGTGGCGCTCATGCCCCCCTGGCTGGCTGCTATCGCTCGGGCACTCCCCAGCACGCAGGGGGTCATTGTTCTGCGCAAGATCGTGCTGGAGGGCCAAACGCTTGGAGCGGCCTGGGCAGACGGAAGCCTGGTCTGGCTCCTGATCCACTCGGTTCTGTTGCTGACAGGTGGTATCGCAGTATTCACATGGTGCGAGCGTGTCGCAAAGCAGAATGGCTCTCTGGGTCAGTACTAGCCAGCGGAGCGGCCTGGCGCGACTGAAAGCACCGGGCCGCTCCACCCACAAAGGCAAAAGCCCTGCCGAATCGCCCTGAACACAACATGTTCCGTGCAACAAGTCTGGGTACCCTCATGAAGCCAGCCGTGTATCATCCCCTCTCGCCCCACCTGCACCTTCCAGCCAGACGATTCCGCATCTCGTAGTATCTCTCCACCCCCGACCCTTCCTCGACGACCTTGACGCTGCCCCCGCGCCTCTCGTACTCCCTGGCGATGGCCAGAAGGCATTCCCGCGTCTTTGGCGGCTCCTTGGGCAGCACGACGATTAATCCCTTGCGCTCCGGCAGGCGGACGCTCCAGAGCAGCTTGCGCTAACAAGACGCCGCCCTTGTCAAACCCCCATTTCCGCACGCAAGGATACACTACCTGCTCTTTGCCTCTTTTGCTTACTGACTGGATAGTGTTATAATTGATACTAGTTTATACTCGATCTATGCGCATTCGCCCGGATCGTCGGATTCGGAGTCCGCAAAGGCAATAGAGGTCACTTCATGCCTTATCAGTTGGCCAACCCGGTCATCATACAAAGCGATAGAAGCATCCTGCTAGAGGTAGATAACCCCCTTTACACCGAGGCGCGAGATGCCTTGGCGCGCTTCGCCGAACTGGAGAAAAGCCCGGAGCATATCCACACCTATCGCATCACCCCACTTTCGCTTTGGAACGCCGCCGCTGCGGGCATGACCTCGGGCGACATCATCCAGGCACTAAGCAGATACAGCAAATACGACCTGCCCGAAAACGTCCGCATTGACGTCATAGACTATGTGTCGCGCTACGGCCGGCTTAAGCTCACGCGGGAAAATGGTCAACTCGTCCTGCGGTCGGATGATAGAACGCTCATCGTCGAGGTAACGCAGCACAAACGGTTGCGGGAATACATCCTCGCTCAGCAGGATGCGTACACGCTGATCGTAGACGCTGCTCGTCGTGGCTTTCTGAAGCAGGCCCTGGTCGCTTTCGGCTATCCAGCAGAAGACCTGGCGGGATACGAGCCGGGCGCGCCCCTGGCTATCCAACTGCTGGACATGGCTCGCAGCGGCCTCCCTTTCCGCCTGAGACGTTACCAACAGGAGGCTACGGAGATCTTTCACGCTGGCGGCACTGTCCGCGGTGGCAGTGGGGTGATCGTCCTCCCTTGCGGAGCTGGCAAGACGATGGTCGGCCTCGGCATTATGTCCAAACTGCAATGCGCCACGCTCATCCTCACTCCCAGCACCGTTGCCGCGCGGCAATGGATTGACGAGATCCTGGACAAGACGACCCTCGCTCCAGAGCAAGTGGGCGAATACACTGGCCTCGTCAAACAAATCCGTCCGGTCACCCTCACGACGTACCAGATTATGACTTACCGCGCAGCCCGCGATGAGGAATTCCCTCACTTTGTCCTCTTCGACCAGCAGGACTGGGGATTGATTATCTATGATGAGGTGCATCTCCTCCCCGCGCCCGTGTTCCGCATCACGGCTGCACTGCAGGCGCGGCGTCGGCTGGGCCTGACCGCCACCCTGGTTCGTGAAGATGGGCGGGAAACCGATGTCTTTTCCTTGATCGGCCCCAAGAAATACGACGTGCCCTGGAAAGAGCTGGAGAAGCAGGGCTGGATCGCCACTGCCGAATGTCACGAGATACGCATCCTGATGTCTGAAGAGGACCGCATGGCCTACGCTCTGGCCGAGGAGCGGGAAAAGTACCGCATAGCGGCAGAGAATGAGGCCAAGATACCGATCATCCTACAACTCGTGGAGAAACATCGTGGCGACCGCACCCTTATCATCGGCCAGTATCTGGCGCAATTGACCACAGTGGCTAACCTGCTGCGCGCGCCGCTCATCACGGGCAAGACCCCTGTGGTCGAGCGAGAGAGGCTGTACGAATCCTTCCGCAGCGGAGAGATCCCACTGCTTGTCGTGTCCAAGGTGGCCAATTTCTCCATTGACCTGCCCGATGCCAACGTCGCCATCCAGATTTCGGGCACCTTCGGCTCGCGCCAGGAAGAGGCGCAGCGTCTTGGCCGCATCCTACGGCCCAAAAAGAACAACCAGCCCGCCCATTTTTACTCCCTGGTGACCCGCGATACCAAAGATCAACTGTTCGCCGCCAAACGTCAACTGTTCCTAACCGAGCAGGGATATAAATACACTATCATGTACGCCGAAGAGATGGCTAGCTACGCCCCAAATTATGTCGTAGCTTCTAGTTAAAGTCACCTCTAAACCCTCTCACAGGTTAAGAGACTTGCGGGAGGGTTAATAAACTCGTAAGAATGCCCAAGCCTCTGCGCCACAGCCAGAAGCCGGGCAGTGGAGGACATTGTGGAACCTTGGCGCAAGAATCTCTACATCTCCTGGGCTTCGCAGTTACTTTGCATCCTGGGATTCAGCGCAGTTTTCCCTTTTATTCCCTTCTATCTCCAAGATTTAGGGGTTACAGACTCGAACCAGGTTAAGCTATGGACTGGCTGGATCAGCACAGGGGGCCAGCTCACCATGGCTGTTTTCGCGCCCATTTGGGGGTCCCTGGCGGATCGCTACGGGCGAAAGATCATGGTGGAGCGCGCGGCCTTTGGCGGCGCCATCATGGTCCTGCTGATCGCTTTCGCCACCAGTGCCCCGCAACTGTTGGTGCTGCGCACTATCCAGGGAGTGTTCAGCGGCACCGTCGCGGCTTTCACCACGTTGGTAGTTTGCAGCACGCCCCGCAACAAGGTCGGCTTCAGCCTGGGCATGATGCAGATGGCTGTATACAGCGGCTCCTCCGGCGGCCCCCTCCTGGGCGGCTTGATCGCCGATCATTTCGGCTATCGCGCTGCCTTCATGGCCTGCGCGGGCATGCTGCTCCTGGGAGGGCTTATCGCCTGGCGCCTGGTCAGGGAGGAATTCACTCCAGTCCAGGTACAACGTTCCAACTTTATGCACGAAGCGCGCGATCTGTTCACGCACAAAGCCATCGTGGTCATGCTCGTCGTGCTTTTCAGCCTGAACTTCACCAACTCGATGGTGAAGCCCCTCCTGCCGCTTTTCATCCAGAGCCTGCAAGCCTCGGAGGAACGGCTGGCGACCATCACCGGCTTGATTCAGGGCGCAGCCGCGCTGAGCAGCGCCATCGCCGCGGCGATGATCGGCAGAGTCAGCGACCGGTTAGGGCATCGTCGCGTGCTCCTGGCCTGTGCCCTGGGCGCTGCTGCTCTCTACCTGCCACAAGCTTTTGTCAAGAGCACCGGCCAATTCTTCGCCCTGGATGTCCTGCTCGGGATTTTCCTCGGCGGGCTGATCCCCTCCGCCAACGCGGTGATTGCCCTGGCCGTTGACGAAGCGAAACGTGGAGCGACCTATGGGCTGACGGCCAGCGCCGGCTCAGCGGGCAGGGCTTTTGGCCCCGCGCTCGGCTCGGCGGTGGCGGTATCACGCGATATACGAGCGCTCTTCCCTACCGCCACAGTGCTGTATATGGTCATCGCCCTCTGGGTCGCGCTCACCGTCCCCAGGGTCCAGAGAGCGGAAGCCGCCAAGCCGATCAAAAGCGGTTGATATTGACACTATGACGACGGAAGCTCACCACATCATCGCCCAGGCAAGGACTGCCGGAAAACGCTATCTCACCGATCCGCAGACGAAACGCCTGTTACGCCATTACGGTATTCCGCTGCCCAGAGAGGGTATGGCGACTTCGCCCGATGAAACCGTTTCCCTGGCTCGCGCTATCAAGGGGCCTGTCGTCTTGAAGATCATCTCGCCCGACATTTTACATAAATCCGATGTAGGGGGCGTGCGGATAGGCGTTCAGGGTGATGAGGCGGTACGGGAAGCCTATACCGACATGCTCAGCCAAGTACAGGCGCGTTTCCCCCAGGCGCGCGTCGAGGGCATGCTGGTGCAGGAATATCTGCCAGAAGGGACAGAACTGATCCTGGGCATAGCCCCCGACCCCGCCTTCGGGCGCGTGATCATGTTCGGCCTGGGCGGCGTTCTCGTGGAGATCTTCAGGGACGTGAGCTTTGGGGTTGTGCCGGTGGCGCGCGAACAGGCCCAGGCCATGATCCAGCAGACCAAAGCGTTCACGATCCTGAGCGGAGCGCGAAGTCGAGCTATGGTGAACTTGGATGCCCTGGTGGATATAATCTTACGCCTCTCCCAGTTGGCCGAAGAGCTGGGCGACGAGATCACCGAGTTGGACATCAACCCGCTCTGGGTGCGAAAAGACGGCTCCCTGGTCGCCGTAGACACTCGCGCCGCCTTGACCGAAGCGGCTTCTCAGCCATTACTGGGTGAAGCGGAGCAGCCCGCGCTGCGCATGGAGGTGATGGATCGCATCCTGAACCCGATGAACCTGGCCGTGATCGGCGCTTCCAACTCGCCGGACAAGGTGGGCTACCTGTTCATGGATGACTTGATGCGGCGGGGCTACAAAGGCAAGCTCTATCCGGTGAACCCACGTGGCGGCACCATCCTCGGCCTCCCCGCCTACGCCAAAGTCAACGACATCCCCGGCGCGGTGGATCTGGCGATCATCGCCGTGCCTCCACAAGTGGTTCCTCAGGTCATGCAGGACTGCGCCCGCAAGGGAATCCCTGGCGTCATGGTTAACGCGGCTGGCTTTGCGGAGACGGGGACCGAGGCGGGGAAAGCTCTGGAAAAAGAGGTACTGAGCATCGCCCGCGCGGCTGGTATGCGCATCGTGGGGCCGAACTGCCTGGGCATCTACAACCCCAGAATCAGCCTCGGCTATCTGGACGCCCCCGAACTGGTCGGGCGGGTAGGCGTGGTCGCGCAAAGCGGTTCCATGACCGTGCGCATCGTGAAATTCGGCATAGAGCATGGCGTGGGTTTTAGCAAGGCGATCAGCAGCGGGAATGAATCCGACCTCACGTTGGTGGATTACATCGAGTACTTTGGCCAGGATCCGCAGACAGCGATCATCGTCGCCTATGTGGAAAGCATCAAAGATGGCCCGCGTTTCCTGCGGATCGCTCGCCAGGTCGCCGCCCGCAAGCCGATCCTGATCTGGAAGGCGGGTCGCACAGAGGCTGGCGCGCAGGCCGCCGCATCGCACACCGGCGCGCTTGTCAGCAGCACGCAAGTCTACAACGCGGCTTTCCAACAGGCCGGCGCCATGGCGGTGGGCAGCTTTACCGCCCTGATGGACGGCTTGCTCTTATTAGATAAGATTGGCACCCTCGCCGGCGACCGCGTGGCCATCGTCAGCGGCCCTGGCGGCATGGGGGTGGCCCTGGCCGATGCCTGCAACGATATGGGGCTTTCTGTGCCGCCATTCGCGCCGCAGACACAAAGCCGCCTGCGCGAAATCCTCCCCTCCTTCGCCGGCACGCACAACCCGGTGGACATCACCATGGCGCAGATTATCAACCAGGATCTCACCCGCCAATGTCTGAAGATCGTGGATGATGACCCGAACATTGACGTCATGATTACCGTGCTGGCAGCGGGAGAGCCTTCGCTTTTGGCTCAGATCCTCCTCCGCGCGAAGGGAGAGGTGCATAAGCCCCTGCTTGCGCTGACCAACGAACCGCCGGAAGTGTATAAGGAAGCCAGACCGCACTTGGAGCGGGCGGGGATACCGGTCTACGACCATCCGGAGAGGGTGGCACAGGCCCTGGCCGCCATTTTGCGCAAGCCTTCGGTCTGGCCTCGCTGAG
>CAYPON010000100.1:0-11336 GCA_964412315.1 uncultured Anaerolineae bacterium
ATGAGCCGTACTGGATTCGAACCAGTGACACCCTGCTTAAAAGGCAGGTGCTCTACCAACCTGAGCTAACGGCCCAGACAGTTATCTGCGCGGCTGAGCGTGGCAGGGAAACTACTGCACAAGGCCAGCGGACAGGCTAAATTGTATCATAGATCGGCCCGTTTGTCAATTATGCGAAGGAAGAAGAAAAAACTAAGAGGGTATTCCGGGGAAAACCTCTGTCGAGCTGTATCCTGGCTTCTTGCTTGATCGGTTTCGCTACACTGCAGCTTCCTGTAAGAGGGGCGTGCTCCGAGGTGCAGGGGCTTCCTCTACAGGCTTTTCGTACTGGCCGTTGCTCAAGACACGGCGTATCTGATCCAGGAATCGCGCCACCTGGAAAGGCTTGGTAATGTATCCCGCCAGCGAGTTTGAAGGGGGGTGATCTCCCGCCTGCCAACGGGACAGGCACGTCACAACAATGACAGGGATGTTCTCCCACCGCTCGTCGGCCCGAATCTTTTCCAAGACCTCCCAGCCGTTCATGTCGTTCAGGAGAATATCGAGCAAGATCAAATCCACGTGATTCCCGTCAAGGCTATCCAGGCACTCCCTGCCACTGAAGGCGCCCAATACCTGATGGCCTTCCCTTTCCAGAATCAGCTTGCATAACCTGACCAACGTTGGATTGTCGTCTACGATCATGACCCTTTTGCCCATATGTCCCTCCTCTTACTTATGCCAACACAGGGCCGCATCCTGATCGTAGCGAAAGGCGGACGACCATCTGAGGGTGAACCTGCTCTGTTCCTGACGAATGATCCAATCGTCAAGCTGATAGGCGAATTGCTCCAGCGTCTCTGCGCATATCGCCGTGACCGCCCGCTGCTCCTCCGCTGTGAGGTCAAATCTGGCGATAACCAGCTCCCTCCTGGAGTTTAGTAAATCGTGCAGAAACTGCTTGTCGAGAATCGCTGTGCCGACAATGGCCTGAATCGCTTCGTAAGACATATTCTTCCAACCTCTTTTCCGAAAGATATCAGTCCCAACATGAAAACACAACATGAATGGCGTTACGATGATGACCGTAGATCGCGGCTGAAGCCCAATAACCCTTTCTGCATAAAGGCAAAGGTGCCCACTGCGATGACCACATCACCCACACTGAAGACGGTGGGCCAGGGAAAGGGTGGGGGGATCACAAAGATATCAGACAGAAACCAAAGCCTGGTCTCTTCGCGAGCCAGGAGGATATCCTTGCTCCTCACCAGCCGTGAACCAGTAGTCACTTGGGACGCCGATATTGTATAGCCACCGCGTTGTAAAGCTTCCGGTGAGGTGGGCATGAACCCGCCATTGGCCAGGGTGACCAGGAAATTCAGAGCCAAACCCAGGCCAATAATGGCAATGCCAGACAGATGACGATTTAACCATACGAAAGCGAGGAGAAGCAGGTAGGAAAGCGCCATTGCTCCCACTGCTATGCTTCTCGTCTCTCGCCGATCAAACCAGGGGCCGTAGATCAGGAAAGATTGCAGAAGCAAGGCCCCTAGTGCCAGTCCGCCCTGGCGCAAAGGCAAACTGGCCAGCCTTTGTATCGTCCCACCCCTGATCAGCCCTACGACAATGGCCAATATCAGGACAATGAGCAGGATCATCAGGGGTTTGTCTGGCTGTCCCTTTTAGCCGCCGCCACTGCCACCTACGCCATCCGGCGCGCCACTAGCTACAATGAGAGCACCAATGGTCAACAGAATGTAGAGCACTTGCCAATACAGTTTGCTGATGTTCTTCATGTTGGGCCTCCTTAGCCAAATAGATCGGTGGTAAAGCCACCTTATTACATCACCGGTAAAAAATAGTATACACAGCAGCACTCACGAAACACTCACGGAAGGATCAAAAAAGGGGGTACGATGAAGGACTGCGAAGGAAATAAAAAAGGGGGACTATCCAAGGAAAGGATAATTCCCCCATGTTGCGTAGCTTCCGTATTATGTGACTTTTAGTACTTATTCGAAAGAAGTAGGATAGCCCCTCGTGGGCGTTCCTGACGAGCTTGTTCTCAGGCTTGAGGCCTATCCCAAAGGCCGTTGAGTATCTGTTGGTACAAGGCGATGGTCTCCAACGCTGGCTCTACGCCTAGTTCTTCCTTAAGCTTCTGGTTGCATTCCTGGTAGCATTTGATGGCAGCGGCGCGATTGCCGGCCAGAGCATAGCTCTGCATCATCTGGCGATAGACTTCCTCTCGATAGGCGTCGCAGGCCAAGGCCTTCCTGGCCAGGGCGATACTCTCCTCATAGTTGCCTTGCTGGGCATAGTGCGTGGATAGCTCCAACAGGATGCGAATGTACTCTTCCCTCAACTGTCCTCGCCGCTCCTCGCACCAGTTGGCGTAGACGTCCATCATATAGTCCCCTTGATAGAGCTCAATCGCCTTGCGATAGCACTCTTCGCGGCGTTTGGGATTGGCTTTGGCCTCCGCCAGCAATTCGGAGAACTCAGCTACATCATAGGTGTGCGTGATGTCCAGCGCCAGGCGATAAAGCCCGCTTTCGTGAACCAGGCATTCCGCATAAAGAGCTTTGCGCAGACGGTACGCTGTGGAATGAAAGTTGCTGTTCCCTTTGCTTGGCGGCAGATTGCCCCATAAAGTCTCGATGATCTCCTCCTTGCGTAGCCCTTGCGGCTGGGAAAGGAGGAAAAAGAACAGTTCTTTGGTTACGCTGGAGTCCCATTCCGCGTTGGTCACAGTATGTCCATCGCGTATAACGCGCGAATTGCCGAAAGCATAAACCTCGAGCAGGCTGACGCGGCTGGCTGGCACGGCAACGGGTCGTTTGCGAGCGCTTTCAGGGGTCAACCGCACCAGGGCACGCATCTCGGAGGATATCTGCCGGAAAAAGTCCCCCCCGACCTTTTGGGTAGCGCCGTATTTGATGAGCTGGCTCAGGTAGCGGCCCTCAGCAGCGATAAACCAGGTATGCTGCAATTCTCTTGCCAGGGCTACGACCTCCTGCAGATGGCGTTCGGCATCCTCAAGTCGCTGCTCTAAAAATGCCACTTGGGCTAAGTGAAGGGCGACCCTGGCCAACTCGCGTTTCGCTCCGTCCGCCCGGAAGATTTCCGCAGCCTGGAGGAGCGTTTCTCCGCCGGCTTTCAGATCGCTTGCATTATAGAAAAGGATCCCCTGCGAGAGCTTGCAAAGCCCCATCTCATAACGGGAATGGTGTTTCTTCGCACTCTCCAGGGCCTGCTCGATATAATAACGGGCTACCTCGAGATTGCTCTGCGCGCGGTACATATTGCCAATGGCCAGCAAAGTGTAAACGACGATGAAGGCCTCATCTTTCCGCTTGCCGATCTCCAAAGCTTTCTCATAAGCGTCGGAAGCGTGTCCGTAATCGCGCAAATCTCGGTAGAGATCTCCCAGGCTGGCCAAGGCGTACATCTCCGCCCGCGGAGAACCCGCCTCTCGCGCTTTCTGCAGGGCATCTTCTAGCGTGTCCAGGGCATCGGCGTATTTCCCCTGGCAATGTTGGATGACCCCCAGGCTGTTCAGAGTATTTGCCATGCTCCCGGGGTTGTTAAGCCGTTGCCAGTACTGTAATGCCTGTTCAAAGTGAAGCGCTGACAGCGCTAAATTGCCCATTCGTCCGTAGGTCACCCCCAGATCGTGGGAGGTGATCGCTACATCATACAGACGGTCAAGGCGTTCGTAGAGGCTCAAAGCTTGCTGGAGTTCGGATATAGCTGCAGCGAAATCTCCCTGGAGGATAAAGGAAGTGCCCAGTCCCCGATGGGCGCGGGCTGCCGTGGCCGATCCATCCTCCCCAAGAATGGCAAGTGCACGTTGGCAGTTCTCGATGGCCTTTGATGTATCACCACGGCAATAGTGGATAACGCCTTCCTCCGCCAGAGTCCTAGCTACGCCGGTTTGATCGCCTCGATGTGCGAATTCTATCCTGGCTCGATCAAAAGCGAGCATCGCCCCATTGAAATCACCCGTGTCTATACAAATTTGACCACGGTGGTAGAGCAGTTGAGGGTATGAGCTAAGCACGGCCGGCGGCAAGGCATCAATCCAGCGTGCCAGTGTCGTCCATTGCCCTCGGTCAAAGGTTTCTCTGGCCGCAGCTTGCATCGCCCGCGCCGCATCTTCCCAGGAAGCTGCCGATAGATAATACTCGATGGCTTCGCTCCAAAGCCCCTTGTCCGCGAAGAGGTGGCCGGCTTTGACATGGAGGGCCAGATACCTCTCCGCGTTTTGCCCCTTGCCTTTGGCGGCCAAAAATGCCCGAAAGAGGTGATGATAGCGATAAAAGTCGCCCTCCAGACGGAAGGTAAACAGATTCTTCTGCTCCAAATAGCGGAGAATCTCCTCAGAGCGGTTCGTTCCCAGCAAAGCATCGCACAGCGAGGGACTCATGCGGTCTAGAGTTGAGGAAAAGACGAGGAAATCTTGTAACTCCGGCGGCTGCAGGGCGAAAACCTCGGTGGCAAGATAATCAAAGACTTGCCCCTCATCTCCTTGCACCCGAATGATGTTCTTGAAAAGCCCGCCCCACAGATCATGCGTGCTCAAAAGGATGCCGGTGATCCATCCCTCCGAGCGCTGCGCCAGTTCCCCAGCCTGGCTGTCGGAGAGTTCGACGCCATAGTTCTGGCGCATCAACTCCTGGATTTCCGAAGCAGTGAAGCGCAATTCGGACACGCCGAGGCCAGCCATTTCCTGGCGAGCGACCAAACGGGTCATCGTTAGCTTGGTGGGCAAGCCCCGGCTGGAGAGGATGATGTGGCAGTTCTCCGGCAAATGGCGCAACAAGGTATCGAGGAAAAGATTGACCTCCGCACTGGCGTCCATGAGATGATAGTCATCCAGGACAAGGACAAAATAGCCGGGGATATCCTCATACATGTCAGTAGCCAATGCGCCTACGACAGCCCTGCTGTCCAGGGGAAAAGCTGCACTACGCAGGATCTCTTGGGTGCGTTGGCCGAATTGAGGAAAGCGTTGTCGGATGGCACTCACGAGATAATCGAGGAAAACCCGCAGGTCTCGATCGCCTTCATCGAGAGCCAGCCAGCAGACAGGCAAATCTGTATCGTGGGCGTAGTCAATAAGCAGGGAGGTTTTACCGTAGCCTGCTCCGGCAGAAACGAGGATCAGCTTGCGATCTATATGTTCATGTATAAAGTTCACCAGCCGCGATCGGTATAACAGGGATTCTCGTCTGCTGGGTAACAGGACTTTGGTAATAATGGTGGGTGAGGCGCTGGCCACGCTCCCTCCCGATCAGATCCCAGCGAAATAGCTGAGTTTTACCCCCGTTGTTATTATACCACAAATTGTCCAAGATAGGAAACCATCCTGATAGGCATTTTGAGCCGACCCTGCCACTGTGGTGCACCCCCTACAAATTGTGGCCTGGGCCTATGCAGATCGCAACCTGTAGTATTTCTGGCTCGGGTTGTCTGAAGGCCCTGTTATGCCAGTCCAAACAACCAGCAAAGCCTTTTGCCGATTCGTAATTTGCGCTTTAATTGTCTTTTGGCTAGAATTATTCGCCCTTTTCTCACGGTGGAGGAGGCATCCATGGGACGGGTCATACAATCGAACCATCCGTTAATCCAGCACAAGCTCACCCTGTTGAGGGACAAAGATACGGAGCCTAAGAAATTCCGCGAGTTGATCCGTGAAGTGGCTATTTTGCTCACCTACGAGGCCACAGCCGATCTCAAGCTGACAGACATCCCTGTAACAACTCCTCTGGCGGAAACCACGGGCAAGGAACTTGCCGAAAAGATCGGGCTGGTGCCGATCTTGCGGGCTGGTTTGGGCATGGTAGAAGGGGTATGGGAACTGATGCCCGCTGCCGAGGTATGGCACATCGGCCTCTACCGCGATCACAGAACGCTGGAGCCGGTCGAATATTACAACAAGCTTCCCGTCAGCCCTACTGTGCAGGTTTGCCTGATCCTCGACCCGATGCTCGCCACCGGCGGCTCGGTCGAGGCCACCATCAACATTCTGAAACGATGGGGAGCGAAGCGCATCAAGGTCGTGGCCGTTATTGCCGCGCCGGAAGGGATCCGACGTGTCACAGCCGCCCATCCCGATGTGGACATCCATGTAGCTGTGATTGACGACCACCTCACCCCGGAGCCAACCCGACCAGACGACCCACCACCAGGCTACATCGTGCCCGGCCTTGGCGACGCTGGAGACCGGCAGTTCGGCACCGGCTGATTTCGGAAGACTGACTGAGCAGAGATGAACAGGATTGGGAGGTAGCACAGGGCTTCGTGCCCGTCAGGAACGCCACAAGGGGCTATTCTACGACAAAATGTGATCTACTGACCCCGTAAACCCGTGTTCCTCTCATTAGGAAGGGGACGATGGCTTTTCCTCTCGTCTTTATGACTGCGTTTTTGCTCTCGCTGCTCCTGACCCCCATCGCTGGGCGGTTGGGTCGCCGTTGGCGGTTGGTAGCCGTACCTGATGAGCGTCGCCGCCATGCCAGGATCATCCCCCAATCGGGAGGCATCGCGCTCTATCTCTCCTTTGCCGTCGCCATCCTGATGATTCCCTTGCTGCCACGGCAGTGGATGCCACCGACGCCGGAAGGCCCTGATCCCAATGAGATCATCCGCCTGGCGGGAGTGTTTCTCGGCGCGACGTTCCTGATAGTGGCCGGACTCTGGGATGACCGCCGGAAACTATCGGCGCGCACCCAGTTCATCGTGCATGTTATCGCCTCTCTGATCGCCATCGCTTTCCTCATCTTTATCGAGGTAGTGAATAATCCCTTCACGGACCGCCAGGTGTGGATAACCTGGCCATTGCCGATTTTCATCACTATCTTCTGGATCACGGGGATGATTTCCACCGTGAACTTTCTTGACGGGCTGGATGGGCTGGCGACGAGCTTGGCTGCCATCACCGCCACGGTCTTAACTATACATATGATCCGCGAGCATCAATACAGCGTAGCCTTACTTCCCCTGGCACTGCTGGGAAGCACTTTGGGGTTCCTGCCCTTCAACTTTTACCCGGCCAGAATCTTTATGGGGAGCTGCGGCGCCTATGTCCTGGGCTACGCTTTGGGCACACTCTCCATCCTGGCGGGAGCGCGTGTGGCGACGATCCTGCTGGTGATGGGCATTCCGATCATGGATGTCGCCTGGCAGGCATACAGCCGATGGCGGAAGAGGCGGCCAATCGGGGAGGGGGATCGGGGACATTTGCATTACCGACTGCTAGGCTTGGGGCTAACGCAGCGTCAGATCGTGGGGCTGTACTCTCTCTTCTCGGCTCTTTTCGGAATCCTTGCCCTGGTGATCTCCCACCGACTGTACAAGTTCTTTGCCCTGATGTTCCTCGGCGCATTAGGCCTCGCCATCCTGCTCTTTGTCACGCGGCGCTCGTGAGTTTCCCTGCTCTTCCTCCAGGTGCAACTGCTTGACAATCGTCTGCTGCACATCTCGCATACCGTCCTCAATATAGGGATAGACCAACCATATCAGGCCGGCAGCAGCAATCACCCCTGTGACAGTGCGCGAAACCCATGTGCTCTCCCAAAGGCCGAGCAGTTGCCCGCTTCCATCTATGGCCAACGGCAGGATAAAGAGCAGGGCAAAGTGGACGAACTGTCGCCCGCGAAGAGGGTGCAGCCGCCGCCGAACGGTGGCAAAGGCAAGCCCCGCGATAAGCCCCGTGGTATAAATCGCCACATCGCGTTCGCAGACCGCTACTTTGTAGCCGATGTTTTCGTCCCCAATGTAGCGTGGGGGAATATCCCTGCCTACCAGTGCGCGAAGCTCCTCCAAAGTGTAGTAATAGCGCGGGCCATAAAGGAAATAGGATCGCTCCAGCAACTGATGGCAAACCGGCGGGCCATAAAGGCGATAGATGAGCCGTCCCCATCGTTCATAGCCATTGGCCATCAGCGCCGGCGCGAGGAGAGGTAAGCCGATGTAAATCGCAAAGGCCAGGTTGGCGGCAAACAGCCAATGCCTGGCCAGGATGTAGATCAGCTTGTCCAGCAGGATCACGAGGTCACGGGTGCAACCCGTCGCGCGAGTGGACATCAGTGTTCTTCAAGGCGTCGTTTGAGCACTTCGATCTCGCGTTGCAACGCGAGCTGTCGTCTGGACAGATAGTAGATATAGGCGAAAACGATCAGCCAGATTACTGTATAGGCGGCGTATAGATAGACCAAATTGTCCATGACTTTCTCTCTCCTGGCCTCCGCAGCCGGCATCCTTAGGGAAGCTCGCGCGCTTCCAGCGCTCGCCTGAGCATATCCACCTCATCTTCCAGGCATTCCAGGCGCATCCGGTAAAGCAGTATGCAGGCGTAGAGCAGAGTAAAAGCAAGCAGCGCGATCAGTAGCGCCCACACCATAGGTGGTTCCAAACTCATTCCCTGGGAACCGAAAAGGACGGGGTGGATCGTGCGCCACCAGCGGATGGCCATAAAGACGATAGGCACGTTAACAAAGCCGATGATGCTCAGGACGGCGGTGTAGCGCGCCTTCATGTCCTCCTCGTTCACGAAACTGCGCAGCAGAAGAACGCCCACGTAGAAAACCCACATCACCAATGTCGCCGTCAAACGGGGGTCCCAGGTCCACCAGGTGTTCCAGATCGGGCGCGCCCAAAGGGAGCCGCTGAGCAGCACCATAGTGCTAAAGAGGACGCCGATCTCCAGCGAAGCGATCATCAAAATGTCCAGCGTCCGCCTTCGCCGCAGCAAGTAACCCATGCCGCCCAGGAAAGCGACGAAAAAAGCCAGAAATCCGACCCAGGCGGAAGGGATGTGAAAATAAAAGATGCGTTGCACCTGGCCCATGACCCGTTCGGTGGGCGCATAGACGAAAACAGCATATAGCGCGGCCAACATAGCCACTGCCGCGGCCAGGTTCAAGAGGGTGAGCCATTGTGAGCCGGTTATCTGCTTTCCAATCCGCTGCGGGGAGAACATGGAGTTCATGCAGCCACCTTCGGACTTCCCGCAGGCTGCAAACCCGGCCCGCGGGAGGTTTGTCCAAACTATACCCAACCGCGCAGGCGCACCGCCTCTGCGACGCGCTGCACGGAAATCAAATAAGCACCTATGCGATTGTTCACTTTGTAGCGTTGTGCCATCTCATGCACGCCGTGGAAAGCAACCGTCATCCTGGCATCCAACTGGGTGTACACGTCTTGCAGCGCCCAATAATAGTTATAGGCGTTCTGCACCTGCTCGAAATAGGACACAGTAACGCCGCCAGCGTTGCACAGGAAATCAGGGATGACATAGACACCTTTGCTATACAGGATCTCATCCGCCTCCGGCGTCGTCGGGCCATTAGCCAGTTCGGCCACGATGCGCGCCTTGACATCCTGCGCATTCTCTTTAGTGATCGCATTCTCTAGAGCGGCGGGGATCAAGACGTCCACATCCAGGGCCAGCAACTCCTCATTGGTGATGTTTTTGGCGCCGGGGTAATCCTGCACAGCACCGGTTTTATTCTTGTGTTCCGCCGCTGGAGCATAATCCAGCCCACGTGGATTATAGATGCCACCCTTAGAATCGCTTACGGCGACGACCTTGAGGCCAAGCAGGGATGTCGTCAATTGGTGGGCATACTGCCCGGCGTTGCCATAGCCTTGTATAGCTACCGTGGCGCCCTGGAGTTGGATGTCCAGCACTTTGGCCGCCTCGCGGATAGTATAAATGCCGCCGCGCGCTGTGGCATCGCCACGTCCCTCCGAGCCGCCGAGAGGGACCGGCTTGCCCGTAATCACGCCCGGGGCATGATAGCCGACGATAGCCTGGTACTCATCCATCATCCAGGCCATGATTTGGGGGTTCGTATAGACGTCCGGCGCGGGGACATCTATCTCCGGGCCGATGAAGCGGCCCAGGGCGCGGATGTAACCCCGGCTCAGACGCTCCAATTCGCCCTGGGACATCTCCTTCGGATTGCAGACCACGCCCCCCTTGCCGCCGCCGAGAGGGATATCCACGACGGCACACTTCCAGGTCATCCAGGCGGCCAGTGCCCGCACGGTGTCAATGGTTTCCGCAGGATGGAAGCGGATGCCCCCCTTCGTCGGCCCACGCGCATCGTTGTACTGCACGCGGAACCCCTGGAAAACACGGATGGAGCCATCGTCCATGCGCACGGGAATAGACACATGCATCTCGCGCATCGGCACGCGCAGCAGCGCGTGGATCCCTGGATCCAGCTTTAGGATCGCCGCGGCCTGATCCAGTTGTTGTTGCGCCATCGCAAACGGATTTGGCTTTTCATTGCCAGCCATGTTTCGTTCTCTCCTCTTTTGTCAAGCCTCATTGCATGAAAGGAACCCTTTTAAGGCCGAAAGATGACCTCACCTCCTTGTGAGCATCATCTTGTGCGGCACAACGTCCAAGCGGAGTATAACATACAACCGCCGAGATGCCAAATCCGCAAGCCTGACGGGTTTTTCCAAACTCGTCAGGTCTATGGCGGTCGCGGCGCTGGAGTCACCGTTGTGGGCATAGATGTGGCACTCGCAGTGGCTGATGGTGCGTGAGAAGGAGTAACAAGGCTGGTCATTGTCACCGTCGCCGTGTGTGCAGGGGTGGTCGTATAGGTTGGGGTGGCCGTGGGTGCTCGGATCGGCGTGGCGGTGGGTGGAATCCAGGTCGGAGTCGGCGTGGGTGAGGGAAGCAGCCCCAGGTCAACGCGCACGTATTGGGGTGCATTCGGATCTTGTGTTGCCAGCGTAGCCTGTGCCGCGCCTGGGTCGTAGCCCGCCGCAAAGGCTAGCAAATCCAGGCGTTGCCCGGCAGTCGGCCCTGGCAGGCGAAATTCAGCGCTATATCTCCCCAGGGCATCAGTGCGCACCGTGGCGCGATGGTCCAGCAGGTAGACACGGACTTCAGCGTTGGGGATCGGCGCTCCCAGCCCTCGCTGCGCATTGTAAACAGTGCCCAGCACGATAACCCTGGCGAGAGGCAGCGGCGTGAATGTGCCCGTAGCGGTGGGAGGGAGCGGTGTGGGCGTAATGGTTGGCCGTAGGGTCGGCGTGGCGGTCAGGGCGATCAAGGTGAAGTTGCGAATCCCACTGGGCGCGCTCAGATCGCGTTGCTTTTGGTTCGGCGTGACGCCCTGGACGACGACGACCTGCCAGCGATATGCGCCAGGCGCCGGGCCAGGCCCGATTTCATATTGCGGCACTTTGCTCCAGGCCAGGCCGCGCGGTTCCTCTTCCTGCCGCCAGGCCCATATCTCGTACCACTCATACGTGTCCAAAGCGCCCTGCCAACTCCATTGCAGGATGATATGCGTACCGGCGAAGCCATCAGCCGGGCCAAGAAGGAT
>CAYPON010000101.1:0-9666 GCA_964412315.1 uncultured Anaerolineae bacterium
CTCCTCTTTCGCCGTCTCAGCCGTGCCGGTCTTGCCGGCCATGGGCACCTGGACACCCTCGAAGGCAAAGTAGGCCGTCCCCTGCGGCGCCATGACGGCGCGGCGCAGTGACTCGCGGATGAGCGCCAGGTGCTCCGGCGAGACGGGCAGCCGCCCGATCTCCTCCGTCGGGAAGGTGATGGCCTCCCCCTCGCGCAGGGACATGACCTGCCGCACCAGCCGTGGCCGATAGAGCGTCCCCCCATTGCCCACCGCCGCGATCAGGTTGGCCGCCTGCAGCGGGGTGACCAGCAAATACCCCTGGCCGATGGCCAGGTTGACCGTATCCTGCGGCGCCCAGAAAGGATTGGACACTTTATCGGGGTGCGTCTCCTTCCACTTGGCGTCCGGCACGAGGCCCGCAGACTCATCCAGCCCCTCCACGCGGGTGAGTGCGCCGAGGCCGAAGCCCCTGCCATATTCGGGGAGGAGGTTGACATCCAGGCGGTGGAGCGCCTTCCCGATCTCGTAGAAAACGACATCGCACGACTGGGTCAGGCCCTCCATCAAATCAATCCTGCCGTGGCCTGAGGCCAGCCAGCATTTGCGCAGGAGCCCATCGCCCAATCCCATCCAGCTTCCCGCGCAGGAGAACATGGATGATCGGTTAAAGCCCCCCTTTTCCAGCGCCGCCGCTATGCTAACGATCTTGAACACGGAGCCTAGAGGATATTGCCCCTGCGTGGCACGGTTGAGAAGAGGATAGTCGGGGCGGTTGAGGAGCGCCTGCCATTGGGCGGGCGAGAGGCCGCGGCTCAGATCGTTCGCATCCACCGCCGGCCAGCTCACCATGGCCAGGATGTCACCATTTGTCGGGTCAAGGGCCACGACCGCGCCCGCCCCTTTAGGCCCCGCGCGGCTTTCCAGGGCGCGGTAGGCCACCTCCTGCAGGCGCTGATCGAGGGTAAGGTAGACGCTCTGGCTCGCCTGTAGGGCTTGCTCCTTAAGAACGGCCACCGTCTGCCCCGACGCGGTGATGATGGCTAGGGTCCCGCCGCGCTGCCCGGCCAGGTATCGCTCGGCCCACCCTTCGATCCCCGCTTTCCCGACGATGTCATCCGGCTGATAGCCCAGAGGCCGCCATTTGGCCAGTTCCTCGGCACTGATCTTGCTGGTGTAACCCACAATATGCGATGTCAAAGCGCCGCCGGGATATACGCGCACCACTTTCTCCTGGCGTGCCACGCCCGGCAGTGAGGCGAACACGCTCTGATAGGCCGCGCTCTGCTCAGGGGTGATGTCGGCGATGGGCATGAACCAATCAGGCCGGGCGGCAGTGATGTATTTCTGCCGTATCTCCTCACGGGACATCATGAGTGTAGCACTGAGCACATCCAGCAGCCTGGCTTCATCCTTGATCCAGCCGGGAACCACTCCCACGGTGATGAGCTTGCCCTGCATAGCCAAGCCGGAGCCGTCGCGCGCATAAATGTTGCCGCGCTGCGGTATTTTGGGAGCGAAATGCACCAGCATCCCCTCTTCCAGGTTCTCGAAGATGGCGGCGGGGGTCCAGGCTACCCGCCAGGTCGGCCCTTCCTTTTCCAGGGTCAGGCGGTTTTGGGTTTCCACTTGGCCCACCAGTGTCGTGTCCAACCGCACCTTAAAGCTGGCAACAACCTGGCCCTCTGTGGCGGGGTTGATGGCGATGAGTTCGGTTCGGAGGGCAGTGATTTGAGCTAGATCGTGGATGCTACGGTATTTCTGCTTGAATTCACTGGGGAAGATGGCACCCTGGGCCTTGGAGGTGAGCAGATTGTGCATCGCCTCCCAGTCGCCCCTCTCCCAGGCTTGACAAAAGCTGAGGGCGACTTTCTGCGGCTCGTCCAGCGAGAGCTTTTGCATCGCCGAGGGTCGCGGCGTTGCTGACTTGGTAGACAGCGGTGGTATTCGATTGCAGCCGGCCGAGATGGCCAGGCTGAAAGCAGCCACCGCCAGGCTGCTCAAGAGGATCAGTGCTGAGATTCGCCCAATTCTACACATCGCAGTTCAAGCCGATCTCCCAACAGTCGCTTATACGCCCACCGCGAAGGCTTAGCAGCACTATGCTACACCTATATTCTTGCGCCTTAGCGGCTTTACGTTGATCCGTCTTTCGGGGCCCGATTCAGGCTTTGCAGCCGTTCCTTAAGCCGCTTCTCGATGTCAAGCATCTTCTCTTCACGCCAATACTGCGTGCTGGTGGGCACCACGATTTCCTGCAGGACGGAGATGACCGTGGCGATCTCTTTCGCTTTAAGCTCGATAACCTGCAAGGCCTGAAGCGCGGATGCCTGCTGATTCGTCTGGTTGCCCGCGTAGGTATGTGTGGACTCTTTGAGGCCGCTGGCTATCGTATGGATCCCTGCCACGAGCGCGGTGAGCGGGTTGTTGATATAATGCGAGAGGGTGGCCACAGTTTGGCGCAACATGCCCATAGCGGCGGCATTCCGTGAATCATCGCGGGCGCGGGCATTCTCCAGGGCGATGGCAGCATAGTCGGCCAGGACGGATAAGAGAAGACGGTCGTCGTCCGTAAAGGCGTAATCCGTAATCTTGTTGACGGCGCTGAGAACGCCGATCGGGCGATCCCAAACTTTGAGCGGCACATCGAGCAGCGAACGGATCAGGGAGCCTCTCAGCAAGGATTCACGTGCGACAGTCCCTCCCGCATTGGCGGTCACCAGGGGCTGGCCCGTTTGCATGACCATCTCCGCTAGGCTGTCCTCCACCCTCAGCCGGGTTGTGCCACCAGCGTTGCCTATGACGCTGCGCGTTGCCTGGAAGGAAAAGCCCTTGCCCCCTCTATCGGCGATCAGCATCGTTACTTCGTCGGCTGTGACCAGATGGATCGCGGCCTCCAAGACTTGATTCACCAGCGTTTCCGTGTCGAGGATCGTGGCCAAAGACCGCCCCAGGCCGTACAGCGTGGTCAGAGTGAGGGATCGCCTTTCCAACTCTTGGCTGGCCTCTTGCAGCTTTCGCTGCAGCAAGGCCTGCTCCTCCCGAAGATGAGCGTCCCTGAGGCTTTTCTCCACCACCAATCTTACTTGTGAACTCCCCGTTGGCAGGGACAGGCAGCCCTGCACCCCGAACTGCAACGCCTCGGTCGGAACGCTCCTAAAAGATTCCGGCAGCAAGAGAACGATGGGAAGCCCGACGCCTTTTTGTTGCAACTCCTCTAAGAGTCGAATATCTGCCGGGGCGGTGAGGTGGAGAAAAATGAGGTCGGGTTGCTCCGCCGACTGCGGGGCCAGTTGCGTTTTCTCAACTGCCTCCTGGGCGCTGGCGACGATGGCCGACTTGCAGCCCGCAGGAGCCAGGATAGCTTCCTGCAGAGGCAGGATGTCTTCCGGTTGTTTGCTGATAATCAATATCCGGGTTTCGTCCATAAGTCCGCCAAGCTCAAGACTCTACGCTATCTTCTCCCTTTAGCAGCCTCGCCAAGGCGTCATCATCAATTAGACCCCTGGCACGCGCTTCTTCAAAGGAGATTCCCTCCTGACTCAGAGAGGAAAAGTCCTCCGTTTCCGACAGCGCCTCATCCCATGCATCGGCACGTCCTTTTGGTGTGGGTTGTGGGGGGGAAGGAAGATCCGCGGGCGGCTTGGCAAGCGATATGGCAGCTTCTTTCTCACCCTGGCCAGGCTCCGCTGACATAGGCGTGATGGGGGTTTCTGCCACCTGGTCGGGTTTCGCTGCCAGAAGTTTACCAAGGTCCTGCAAAGCTTTGTGGATATGATCCACGATGGATTCCAAGCGGCGGCTTTGGAGTGTCCTATCAAAGAGCAGCGATAGCAGCGAATCCTCGCCGATGCACGCTGAATACACGTTGTACTTTTGGCCGTTTTGGACGATGAGGATTGGGATATCGCCTTGGCCTAGCAGCGAGGTTGTCGCCAGGGTAGAACGCAACCCATCGGCCAGCAAAGATGCCAGTTTAGCCACATCGAGATCTTTCAATACCCCGGCTTCCGCCCACAACCGTCCCCGCATATCGGCGAGAAAAGCGTATTGCGCGCCCATACGGAAGCGAAGCTTGGAGAGGTAGGAGCGAAGCGCGGGCATCTCAGCCAGGGCTGGCACAACTGCGCCCTTCACCTCCGCTGGGACGGCTTCCTTTGTCGGCGGGGGCGCTATCGCGGGTTTCGCTTCCTGCTTTATCTTCTGCTGCCGACTAGCGGCTGCCTCCTTCCCTTTGGCGGCTCTTCTCGCAGCCGCCTGCGTGTACTCTGCCAGCGCTTCCTGCGCCCACTGCTTCATGTCCTCGATGCGGAACGGCTTGGTAACGTAGCGGTAGACATTCAAACGGCGCGCTTCCTTTTCCACCTTTTCCGAGCCGTAAGCGGTCATCAGGATAACGCGGGTATCCGGTTCCAGCGCCCGCACCATTTGCATCAATTCGAGTCCACTGAGGCCCGGCATACGCAGGTCGGCGATGATTAACCCGTAGGCGTTGCGATTGAGTTTGACCACGGCCTCCTCACCGGTGCTGGCCGTGTCCACCTCCCAGGCGGCGTCCACTTCAAGTAGGCCCTGTTTCAGGAAGAAAGCGAGGCTTTCTTCATCGTCTACGATCAAGATACGCCTGGATTTGTCGCTTCTGACATTGCCAACGGTCTGTTTGGAGGACACGATCTATACCCTCCTGGGCAGGTTAATAGTGAAGGTGGCTCCCTGCCCTGGCTCATTTTGTGCCGAAATACACCCGCCATGAGCCTCCACGATCTGCTGGGCGATGGTCAAGCCCAGGCCGAGACTCTTGGGCTTTGTGGTAAAGAACGGCTCAAAGATTCGCTCCGTGATTTCCGGAGGAATGCCTGTGCCGGTGTCTTCGACCTGCACGACAACCTCACCTGCGGGTGCTTCCTCTGGCCGTGCACTGCTTTGCGATGGCGATTGCTCCAAAGGTATCGCATAGGCGCGCAGGTAGAGGTGGCCACCATCGGGCATCGCATCAATGGCGTTCGAGATCAAACCGCCGAAAACCTGTTCCATCTGCTCCGCATCCAGATAGAGTTCCCCTATATTCTGCGCATAATCCCGATGCACCTGAATTCCTTGCGCGGTCAAATCGTTCTCCCAGCTCTTTATGGCCTTTTCCAGAACCTTGGTGACATCGCATGACGTGGTAGCGAGCTTCGGCGGGCACGAAAAGGCCAGGAACCTGTCCACAATCTGGTTGAGGCGATCCACCTGACGTTGCAGGCGTTGGAGAGTCTCCCGGTGACGACCTTCAGGCCCCAGGATTTTCTCCAGATACTGAAGGCCCAGGGAGAGCGTGACCAGAGTGTTCCTCATATCATGGGCCAGGTTAGCGGCCATGTTCTGTACATTTTCTACGCTATACTGTCGCCGCGAGGTTTCCTCTTGCATGGGTTATTTCGCTTCTTTCTTGCCAGAGCTATCCGGACGAGCCGCTCCCGCGGATTTGGGCAGGCAGACGCCGAAGGTGCTGCCCACCCCTTCTTTGCTTTTAACCCAAATATAGCCGTTGTGCGCCTCGACGATTTCCTTGGCAATAGAAAGGCCCAGACCTGCACCTCCGAAACGGCGAGTGGTTGATCCGTCCACCTGGTAGAACCGCCGGAAGATCTTATCAAGGTGCTGCTCCGGGATGCCGATACCTGTATCCGTGACCTGAATTTCCCACATGTCCCCGTTGCTGAGCAGGCTGACTGTTACCGTACCTCCATCCGGGCTGAACTTGATCGCATTATCCAGCAGATTGCTGAAGACCTTGCTCAAATGTGCCTGATTCCCCCGGACGAGGCATTTGTCATCAGGCAGATATTCCTGGATGGCCGGCTTATTCGGGGCCTCGATTTCTCTCGCCGCCGCCACCACCAGGCTGATGACCTCTCTTAGAGATACCTCGCTGATCTGCGAGGCGTCCAGTTCGTATTCCTGCATCAGAATGACATCGTTGACCAGTCGCGTAAGTACCTCAGCCTGCCCGGCAACCAGTTTCAGGCCCTCTTTCTGCTCTCCCGTTAGATACCCCAACGTCCCCGTCAGCAGCAATTCCGCATATCCTTTGATAAAAGTCAACGGGGTGCGCAATTCATGGGAGATATTCTGGACAAACTGGGACTTCAAACGATCGAGTTCTTTCAGCTCCTCCAGGGCCTGCCGCAACTCTTCGGCCCGCTGCTCCAGGCTCTGGTGCAACCGGGCATTCTCCACAGCGACGCTCGCCGGAACACTAAGGGCCTGCAGCAACTCGAGATCCCTTTCGTCAAAACTTGTCCCTCCCAGCCGGTTGATAGCTTCGATGGCGCCAATCACACGGCCTTCAGCGACCATGGGGACACAGATGATAGCTTTGGTGACGAAAGCGGTTTTCTGATCTATGCCGCCAAAGTGCCGGGAGTCCGCTCGCGCGTTGGACACCAGGGCTGGCTTGTTCTCCTGGACACACCAGCCGACGATGCCTTGCCCAGGCTCCAGTGTGAAAGACTTGACCTGTTCTGCGGCGGGACCGAAGGCCACTTTGAAAACCAGTTTGCCCCCTTCAAGCAATGCGATAGAGCCGGCTTCCGCCTGCAAAGCTTCCCTGATCTGCTCCATGACCAGCGTGAGAACTTGGTTCAGGTTGAGCGATCGCGTAACAGTTTGTCCTACGCTGTTGATTATGGCCAACTCATTGACGCGCCGGCGCGCCTGTTCCAGGAGTTGGGTGTTGCGCACAGCCTCCTTTCGGGCCGCCAATGTCCTCTTCACCGCGACCTGGAACTGCTCCAGATGGTAGGGTTTCAGCAGATAGTCCTGTGCTCCTTCGCGCAGGGCCGCAATCGCTGATTCCACGTTGGCATAGCCAGTGATGATAATGCTCTGCATGCTCGCGCAGAGGGCCTTGCCACGACGCAGAACCTCTAACCCGCTCAGGCCTTCCAATCTGAGGTCCATGATTACCAGCGAATAAGGATGGCCTGAGGTGACACTTTGCTCGATTCTGTCTAACGCCTCGAGGCCATCTCCGACAGCGTCCACCTCATACCCTTCATATTCCAGCAGAGCACGAAGGGCATGTCGCGTAGCCACATCATCGTCAACAACGAGTATGTAATCTCTCGCCTCGTGTAGCGTTTGGCTTCGTTCTTTCTGGTCCATAATGCATCCACCGAACCTGGCTGTTAAGCGAATCCCGAGACCTTCCCGAAAGCTCAAGCTTTCGGGAAGGTGGCGCAACAAGAATGACAGCCTGTGCTTCTCAAATTCAATTATAACGCAGACCTGGTAAGTTTGGCAAAATCCATCAGGTCTGTATCAACTTAGTGCTGTACCCATTCTAACCACAAAGTCCGATTTTGCCAAAAAGCGCAATGTATGCTATAATTGCTTTTTGCGACATGAGCATTATCCGAAGGGCGGTAATATAGGATGGCGGATCTGATCTCCTCCCTGGAGCAACAATCCAAACCTCAACGGGAGTTGCCTGATCTTCAGCCTGGCGATACGGTGCGCGTCCATAACCGTATCGTGGAAGGCGACCGCGAGCGTATTCAGGTCTTTCAAGGAACCTTAATGCGATTCCGTAAGGGTGGTGTAAATCAGAGCATCACGGTGCGTCGTATCGCTTCCCATGGCGTTGGCGTAGAGCGTACGTTTCTGGTGAACTCCCCTTCTGTGGAAAAGATCGAGGTTTTGCATCGTGCCGAAGCACGACGTGCACAGCTCTACTTTTTGCGTGGCCGTCGTGGCAAAGCAACTCGGCTCAAAGAAGAGCGCTGATAGGGCCGCCAGGCCGGTTGCGCGCGATACGATCCTCACAACCCGGCAATATCACGGACAGGCTATCTTGACGAGCGTAGGTGTAACCCTGCGCTTTTTCATTTGGGGCATTTCGGAAACTTCTCTCACCGCAGAGGCCGCTTTTGGTGGCTGAACCTAATCTGCAAACGGAACTATCTCTTCTCCGTCAGGGCTACCGGCTTGTCGTTGGCCTGGACGAAGTTGGCCGTGGCGCTTGGGCTGGCCCTGTGGTAGCCGGCGCGGTCGCCCTCCCCTTGCATCTAGGCGGTTTGGAGGGCCGGCTAACAGGTGTCCGTGATTCCAAGCAACTCTCCCCCCGACAGCGAGAGTCCCTCCTGCCAACCATCCAACGCACTGCCCTGGCTGTGGGCCTTGGCTTTGTCTCCGCCGCGCAGGTTGACCGCATGGGCATTGTCCCCGCTACGCGGCAGGCCATGCTCCTGGCATTGGTGGAACTGGGCCTGTATCCGGACTATCTTCTGATTGACGCTTTGCCTCTGCCGATCCATATCCCCCAGCGCGCTATCATTCATGGCGACGTGCAATGCCTGAGCATCGCGGCAGCTTCTATCGTCGCCAAAGTGACGAGAGACCGCTGGATGATCGCCCAGGATAGTTGTTATCCCGGCTACGGTTTTGCTCGCCACAAAGGATATGGCACAGCGCAGCACCGCCAGGCATTGGAACGCTGGGGGCCTTGCCTACTTCACCGGCTGTCCTTTGCCCCTTGCATACCCCACATGTAGAATCCTTTTTACTTTCCAGGATTCTGTGGTATAGTATGCTCTCGGTAGTTTGGTAACCCCGATCTAATCTGGGATGATTTATGTCTAGGGCTGATGTCAGGAGCATCGGAATGCTGAAACTGCTGCTAGGGTTGCTTGGCGCTGTCGTTGTCGTAGCGTCCTCTCGGCTGCTGGGTTGGCGGATCGGTTATCTGGCCATAATCCTGTTCCTGTTCTGGATGGTGCAGCAGACACCGCCCAAGCTGCGGCGTCGCATGTTCTTGGCTTATTTCGTCTTCGTCATCGCTCTGCTCAGCAGCACGTTTATCCACACCATGTGGGTGCGAAGTGGGAGCGTTCAGCGTGCTTTGCAGCGGATCAGCATCCTGCGCCTGCTCGCCGGCGACACTATCAGGCTGGGATTCTGGGCTTTCATCCTCGGCTTGGTAATCGGAATAGCCACAGTCTGGGCTGCTCTGCAGGCCCTTCTCTACATTAGCTCCGAGTTTGTTCTGAACCTGTTGACGGGCTTGAAAATCACGCGCCAGGAAGCCATGAGGTATCTCCTGGACCTGGTTCTGCAGAGGCAATCCCCTTCTATCATCGTGGATGATGGGCAGATCGCTACGGAAACGCCCGCCGGCCTTGTCAGCCGTCTGGGAGGGCCGGGAATCCTGATCGTGCGGGCGGGAAACGCTCTGATCCTGGAGTCTGTGGACGGCGCGAGTCGGATCGTCGGGCCGGGCACTACGCCCATCAAGCGCTTCGAGAAAATCAAGAAAGTGGTTGACCTGCGCCCACAGCAGGAATCGGTCACAGTTAAGGATGTCCTGACCAAAGATCGTGTGCCTCTAGCCTTCCAGGTCAATGTCTCTTACCAGATTGAGTCTAAAGCCGATACCGACGTCCGGCCAGCAGCCTTGACCGAGAGCAAGCATTTTGAGGGGGTCATCAACGGAACCTATCCGGTTTACCAGGAGTCCGTCTTTAAGGCGGTGTATAACGTAGCGAAGGAGGGATGGCAGAAGGAGACGACCGGTGCCCTTGCTTCAGTGCTGCGCGATGTGGTATTCGAGTACAATCTGGATGAGCTTTACGATTACCCGGTGACGGCCCTGGCGGAAAGCCGCTACGTCGGCGGCAAGTTAAAGCCAAAGACCCTAGTGATCTC
>CAYPON010000101.1:9676-11265 GCA_964412315.1 uncultured Anaerolineae bacterium
GATCTCGACCATCGAGGAAGCGGTGCAAGCCAGGCTATCAGCGGCGGCGATTGTCTGGGGAGTCAAGGTCAACCGTGTAGACGTGGCAACGGTGGAAATGCCGGCCGAAATCCGCCAGATGGTTTTGGCCTGGTGGCAGAAAAAATGGGAGACCGAGATCGCCAAACAGGATGCCGATAAAGAGGTAAAGGTCTTGTTGCAGAGAGCTGCTGGCAGGCGGGACGCTATGATATTCGAAAGCGAAGGAGAGGCTATCGCCAAGGCGGAATGGCTGCGCCACATGTTACAGGTGCTTCTCAAAGATAGCCAGCAGTTGGATGCCAAGAGCGCTGTGGAGCTTTTGGTGCAGCTTCTCGCGCAGGAGTCGGTCACCAAGGCTCTGGCGGGGGGCCAGCTCAGCTTGCCCAAGCCGGAGCAGGCCAAATCCTCTCCTGAAGGCGAAGGTGACCGCGCTCAGGAGCAACCCGGCACAGGGCAGGATCAAAGCAAGCCGTCACCGGATTCACCAACTGCAAAGGAGCCACAGAATCCGCCGCTAACCACTTCGGAGGAGGCATGATGTCAGAAGAAAACCCTTCCCCAAGCGGAGTTTCAGAGCGCTTTAGAGCCTTGACGAAAGGGCCAGGCTATATTTTCAGCATCCTGAGCCTGCTCGCCATTGGGACATTGTTTTTGCCCCTAATTCCGGTCCTGTCGGAGCTTGGCAGGAGAACGAAAGTGATGTCCGTAATAGTTTGCTTACTGATCTTTATGTCTGTATACATGCAAAAGCGCGCCCTTTGGGAAGGGGAACTCAGGAAGAGCGTGCGGGGAGCGACGGGCCGAAGCGCCAGGCTCACCGCTCTGTTTGTACTGGTGGCATCTCTGGGTTTGGGTTTCTTCCTGGCATCCGACGGCGCGAGCTATATCAAACGGCTCTTGCCAGGGCCTTTGACGGCCAAGTTTGTCATTCCCCCCTTACAGGTGGGCACCTTTGCTGGATTCACCTTTGCTTTCTCCGTCATGGCGGCCCTTGACTATATGTTCAGGCTGGAACAGGCCGGGGTTTATCGGCGGCCACCCTATCTGAGGCCGGGGGTGGACTTGCCGGACCTGGCCGCTGATCTGCTGCGCACCAATCTGCAAATCCCTGAAGGGGTGTCGTGGAAAATCATCCAGCGGGAAAGGACGCCAAGTGGAGGCGTCAGATTCATTATGTCCTGGGTTCAAGAAGTGGAGAAAACAACCTCAAAAGGTGAAAGCGTCAAGCTGATCCAGGAGAAAAAATACATGGTCAACCTGGATGTCAGGGGCAGGATCGTCTCGTTCCGGGAACAAACGGGATAAGTGCTTAAGGAGAGAATAGATGACAGAATCCCCGCAAGTTCTGGTGATCGGTGCAGCCAGCCTGGACATTAAGGGACGGGCAAAAGAAGCTCTTATCCCCACCACGTCTAATCCGGGCCAGATTCATTTCAGCCCCGGCGGTGAGGCGCGCAACATAGCCGAGAACTTGGCACGCCTCGGACTGCGGACGATGCTCCTTTCCGCTGTGGGCCAAGACAATCTGGGATCGCTGATCCTGGAAAGGAGCGCACAGGCCGGCGTGG
>CAYPON010000102.1:0-11160 GCA_964412315.1 uncultured Anaerolineae bacterium
GAAGCGGCCTCGTCTACCAGGTCAATCGCCTTGTCGGGCAGGAAGCGGTCGGTGATGTAGCGGTTGGAGAGCACGGCGGCAGCGACGAGCGCCGAGTCCATGATGTTCACACCATGATGCACCTCGTAGCGCTCGCGGAGGCCGCGCAGGATGCTGATCGTCTCCTCCACCGACGGCTCGCCCACATAGACCGGCTGGAAGCGCCGTTCCAGAGCTGCGTCCTTTTCCACATGCTTCCGGTATTCGTCCAGCGTGGTCGCGCCGATGCAGTGCAGTTCTCCTCGCGCCAGCATCGGCTTGAGCATGTTGCTGGCGTCCACTGCGCCCTGCGCCGCGCCCGCGCCGACGACGGTGTGCAACTCATCAATAAAGAGGATGATTTCCCCCTGTGCCGCTGTAACCTCTTTCAAAACGGCTTTCAAACGCTCCTCGAATTCCCCTCGGTACTTGGTGCCGGCGACAAGCGCACCTAAATCCAGAGCCACGATGCGCTTGTTCTTCAAACTCTCCGGCACGTCCCCTTTGATGATGCGCTGCGCCAGCCCCTCCACGATGGCCGTTTTGCCAACGCCGGCATCGCCCACCAGCACCGGGTTGTTCTTGGTACGCCGCGAGAGCACTTGAATGACGCGGCGGACTTCTCTATCTCGCCCGATGACGGGGTCCAGCTTGCCTTTGCGAGCCTGATCGCTCAGATCGCGCCCATACTTTTGCAGAGCCTGGTATTTATCCTCGGGGTTCTGATCGGTAACCCGTTGCGCTCCCCGAATGTTGGTCAGAATAGTGTAAATCCGATCCTTGGTGACACCCAAGTCCTGAAGAAGGCGACCGGCAGCACCATCGCGGCTCTCCAGGATGCCGACTAGCAGATGCTCGGTGGAAACATAGTCATCATGCAAGCGTTCCGCCTCCATCTCGGCGATGTTGAACACTTGGTTCAGCTTAGCCGACAGGTAAATCTGCGTGAGGCCCTGCACCCGCGGCAGCTTATTCAGCTCCGCTTGCAATTGCTGCTTGGCGGCCTCCGGCGAAATGCCCATCCCGCGGATGATTTCCGGGACGACGCCCTCCGTTTGATCTAACAGAGCGTAGAGCAAATGCTCCGGCTCCAATTGATTGTGATTGCGATCCTCAGCCAGTTTCTGTGCAGCCTGCAAGGCTGCTTGAGCTTTTTCCGTAAGCTTGTTGATATTCATAAGTCCTTCTTGAACCTCTTGAGATTCGCTATCTTGGTGCTCTGGTGGAGCACCTCTGGTAGCACGTTAATAGCGCAAGATTGCGCCGATGTGCCCAGCCTGGACCAGTTTCTCGTTGCCGACGAGTGTGATGACCTTACCGCCTGCCTCCAAAGCTCTTTGCACGGCCAGATCCACAGCGTTATCCACATCGCGCATCTCGCTGCCGCAGAAAAGGCACTTAGGCCCTTTCTCAACGATCACATAACCACAATGATCGCACAAGGCGCCCGGCGTTTCGTAGCCCTGTTCCAATAGCAAAGTCTGCACCCGCCCCTGGCGAATGGCATACATGGTATCAGCAAGCCCGATAACGCCAGCCCCTCCCTTAGTGGCAGCCGTTATCGCCTGCTCGACCAGGGCATCTTCCTCCTTGTGCTTGGCAGCAAGCCATACGGCCATCGAACGTTCCAAGACAGCATCGCTGGAGGTGTTCATATCCGCCGAGATAGTGCCGACGACCAACTTCTGTAGCTTCTTGGGAAGCAAGTCACGGAATTGGGCCACCGTTCCCCCTGTGCCAGCCAGGATGAGCGCTTTGCACCCCTGCCCTTTACAGAACTCCGTAGTCGCCTCCACTGTCATCTTGACATTGTGCAGCACTTGCATATCCACGCGCTTCTGATAGGCCTTCTGAGACCAGCCACCCTGTTTGTGGCGTTTGACTACCTGCCCATAGATCCCGCTCGCTTCCTGAATCTCACCCAACTGTACAGCGAAAAGGCGAGCACCTTCCTGGTCTACCAGAACGACCCCGTACTGTCCGTATTCATCCAAGAGATCGGTGAGCGGCTTGACATAAGGCGTCTCGGCGACGAAAACGAGGTTGCGCGTGGGAACGGCCAAGGAGTAAGCTCGCCAAAAGCCACGTTCCTGGCAGGAGAACACCGCCGCCGCCCTTCCCTGCCAGTTGTATTCATAATCGAAGAACTGTATCACCTTCTGCGCATCTTTGTGCAGACCCTTATCCGCTACCTCACGAAGCCTCTCGCGCAGAAACAGCTTGCATTGATCCTTGGGCTGCCGGTTAAGGTCTGTGTCCAGGTAAAGACTCAAAACCAAAGCCCCATCCCCTTGAAAACCGACTAGTTCCTGTAGATCTCTTTGGCTGACCATTTTCGTCTCCTTCTTGGCAGTCTGTCCTCTCTGACAGAACGCCTGATTCTCTGGAGGGAGGCAATCTCTCCCCAAGGACTTAATCTATCCAGTAACCGGTCGTCGCACCTTTCATGGGCCTGTTGGCGCAGGCGTAAGTCTGCGCCAACGAGGTTGCCGGATAGGCTCTTAGCCATCTACCTCGGACTCTCCTAAGCGTTGGCGTAAGCGGGTGATCTCTGCGCGCCAGGAAAACGCATCGTTTTCCAAACAGGCACGCTCCGCTTGCATCCTTTCCAACTCTTGCTGAAGTTGATCCAGCCGGTCGAGCAGTTTGAGAATGATCTCCACACCGGCCAGGTTTACACCCAACTCGTCGGACAGGCGACAGATTCTGCGCAACCGCTTTATATCGCGCAGGGAATAAAGCCGGACATTGCCTTCCGACCGTGCGGGTTGGATAAGGCCCAACTGCTCATAATGCCGCAGGGTCTGTGGGTGTAGATTCACCATTTTAGATACGGTGCTGATATAGTAAAGTGGCTCCTCATAGACCTCGCTGCCGCCCACGATCTAACCTCCAGATTGAGTGAACGCATAGCTAAGAAGCGGGAAGCTCTCCCAGCTCCACCTTGATGTCCATCTTTTTGCCATCGCGCGTTACGGTGACAGTCACCCAGTCGCCCACACGCTTCTGCGTCTCAAGGTATCCGATGACTTGCTCCATGTTGTCCATGGCGTTTCCATCAATGGCGACGATGATGTCTCCGCCAACAGGCACGCGCTGATTCTGGATAATGACCTCCCGATTGGGGCCTCTCAATCCGGCGCGAGCCGCCGGCCCACCTTCCACCAGGTACATGATCAGGATACCTTTGTTTATAGGCAGGTTAAGCATTTCCGCAAAAACGGGCGTTATAGAGTATCCAGAGATCCCCAGCCAGGGGTGGCCATATTTCCCCTTTTCGATCAATTCCGGTACGACCCGTTTGACGGTATCCACAGGAACGGCAAAGCCGATGCCGATAGAAGCCCCTGTAACGCTGGGAATGGCAGTATTGACGCCGATCACCCGGCCTTGCGAATCCAGCAGCGGGCCACCGGAATTGCCAGGATTGATGGCGGCATCCGTCTGGATGACATCATAGAGGCTCCGCTCTGTATCCTGCCGAGGAAGCTGGCGGCCCAATGCGCTCACTACCCCCACGCTCAGGCTGCGCTCCAGGCCGAGCGGGTTGCCGATGGCGATCGCTAGTTGCCCCACGCGCAGATTGGCTGAGGATCCCAATTCCACGGGCTGAATTTTCTCCGCAGGCACGTCAATTCTGAGCACTGCCAGGTCATTTAGCGGATCAGTCCCGATGACCTTAGCTGGAACAGTCGTCCCATCGGCAAGCTTGACCTCAACACGGGTTGCCCTTTCGATCACATGGTTGTTGGTGACAAGGTGCCCTTTCTTGTCAATGATGAATCCTGAGCCGGAACCTGACTGCGTCTGCCTCCCGAAGAAAAAGTCATAGTAAAAGATCTCGCTGGTGATGAATACTACCGAAGGCCCCACGCGCTCATAAACACTGACGACCAATCTCTCCTGGGAATCTTTGAGGTCTCCGCTCACCGTCTCTTTAATCACAGGGGACGCCGATGGCCGCGGCTCGGGCGTTGCGGTGACGACGATGACCAGCGGCTTGGAAGCGACTGTGGGGCTAGGCGTGC
Source organism: uncultured Anaerolineae bacterium (assembly GCA_964412315.1). Classification (GTDB taxonomy): domain Bacteria; phylum Chloroflexota; class Anaerolineae; order JAAYEA01; family JAAYEA01; genus CAYPON01. The sequence goes on from CAYPON010000102.1 coordinate 4,047, forward strand.
GCGGTTCAGGCGTCGCCGTCACCACGATGACAATAGGAGTCGGAGAGGCCTTTTGCACTACGGTGCGCTGCCCCGAAGAGGACAGTTCACAACCCAACAGGTTGGCGAAAGCAATGATAGCGACCAAGATAAAGAACGCGCGATATTGTCTCACCATCTTGTTGCTCCTCTTTTCTCCAGTTCAGCTCCTCAGGTGCGCCAGTTCTTGAAACAACTCCTTTTCTCGACGCGAAAGCTTTTGTGGCAAGACCACTTTTGTCTCTACATAGAGATCCCCCCGCACTCGGGGCGTTTTCAGGTTTGGCATCCCCTGCCCTTTAAGACGCAGAACCTGACCATTTTGTGTCTCGGGCGGGATTTTCAACAGGACGTTCCCTGTCAGCGTGGGAACACGCACCTCGCCCCCCAGGAGAGCCGTATATAGATCCACGGGCACCTCGCAACGAAGGTCATTTCCCTCGCGCTTGAAGGTGGGATGAGAGCGTAGCGTGACGACCAGATAAAGGTCGCCACTAGGCCCGCCTCCGAAACCGGGCGCGCCTTCATTAGCTATGCGCACACGAGAACCGGTGTCCACCCCCGCTGGTATTTTGACCTCAAGGCGACGGCTGTCCAGTTGAAGGATGCGTGTCGTACCCTGCATCGCTTCCTCTAGTGTGATCTCCACAGGCTGCTCGACATCCTGGCCTCTCAGTTGTCGAGCATAGCTTTGCGTCCTGCCCCGTGTCCCCCGTGTACTGCCGAACAGGCTCTCGAAAAAGTCGGAGAAGCCGCCGCTACCTCCACCGAAGAGGTCGTTGAGATCCACGTACTCCATGCGCACCCGCTGGCCAGCCGTTTGCGGCCCACCAAACCATTGGCTCCAATCGAAGTTGCTTGGGTCGTGTCCCGTCTGCTGCCACTGCCGCCAATTGCTGCCAAGCTCATCGTACTTGCGACGCTTCTCGGGATCCGTCAGGACTTCATGGGCCTCATTGATCTCCTTGAAGCGTTCCTCCGCGGCCTTGTCGCCGGGATTGACATCGGGGTGGTATTGACGTGCCAGGCGGCGATAGGCTTTTCTGACCTCTTTTTCGCCGGCGTTGCGATCCACGCCGAGAATCTTGTAGTAATCCTTGTATTCCATACTTTTCGCGCCTCGGTATCAATGTAGCCTCAGGCTTCACGCCTGAACCGTGCACCCGTATGAGGGTGCAGTCGCCGGTTATCCGGCAGGTTTTCTACGGCTGCTGAGAGTTCTGCCGAACACGCACCTGGGCTGGCCGTAAGAGCCTGCCCTGATACAAATATCCCTTCAGCACCTCGGAATCCACTACCTTGTCCGGGCCATCCCCTGGCACGATTTCCACCGCTTCGTGCCATTGGGCGTCGAAGGATTGCCCGACTGTCTGCATGACCTCCACACCTTCTTCGGCTAGGACGTTACGCAACTGCTCGTAAGTCATCTTGACCCCGTTGGACAGGGGGTCTGCGGGATCGGCATAAGACAGCGCGCGTTCCAGGTTATCGCTGACCTCGAGCAACTTGAGCAAGAAGCGGCTCTTGGAATCCTGGAGACGGTCTTCGTAAACCCGCTGCAGGCGTTTTCGATAGTTTTCCTGGTCGGCCAGGAGGCGCAGATACTTTTCCTTGTTCTCCGCAGCCTCTCGTCTGGCCTGTTGCAGTTCCAACGAAAGCTCCGCGAGGCCGATCCCGGCCTGTTGCGCATCGTGAGCAAATACGCTATTCATTCCTAATTCTCCTACCGGATGCTTCACCTGCCTCTATTATAGCAGTTAGCTCGCCCGTTGTCAATATACTTGATAGGCTCCGGCTCAATATTCTTATAAAAGTCTAACACAAGGTCATTGACAAATGGGGGAGGCCATGTTATAATCGGAAGCAAAATCACAAGCTTAGTCGGGAGGTGGAAACTATGAGAAGCCTGGTGCGTTGGGAACCCTTTAACGATTTGATCTCGCTGCGGGATGCGATGGATCGCCTATTTGAGGAGAGTTTTGTCCGCCCATGGAGAAGCGAGTTGATACCATGGAGCAGGAGCGAACTGCCACTCGATATGTATGAGACCGACGACGAAGTAGTGGTCAAAGCCTCTGTTCCGGGTGTGAAGCCGGAAGAGTTGGACGTAACTATCACGGGCGATACCCTCACCATCAAGGGTGAGACCAAGACAGAGAGCGAGGTCAGGCGGGAGAGCTATCTCTGCCAGGAGCGCCGCTATGGAGCTTTCAGCCGCTCCGTTGCTCTGCCCGAAGGCCTGAATACCGACAAAGTTGATGCGACCTTTGAGCATGGCGTCCTCACTCTGCACATTCCCAAGGCGGAAGAGGTCAAGCCTAAGACGATTAAAGTCGTCAAGAAGTGATCGTAGCATGAAGACAGCCGGGCTATCAAATGGCCCGGCTGTTTTCTATTTCACTCTCTGCGGGTAAGCTATTCAGCATGGTGGCCAACTCGTTGAGTATCATAGACGTTGCCCCCCAAACCTTGTGCCCACCCAGGAGGAAGAAAGGTACAATGACCTCCCTGCCTCGCAGCAACCAGACCTCCTCCCGAAAGCGAGAGGAATCCAACAGGTCGGACAAGGGAATCTCCAACAATTCAGCGACTTCTGCCGCAAAGGGATGGAAATCCGGCCGGTAGGGCATATGAGCGACGAAGGGATGAACGTCATAGTTGCTGGGGGCGATATAAAGGCAGGTCAAGGCGCCTAACATCTCGGCATCCTGCAAGGTTATGCCAAGCTCTTCCTCAGCCTCGCGCATCGCCGTCTCGGCCAGGGAGGCATCCCCTTCCTCCTGCGCCCCGCCAGGAAAGGAGACTTGCCCTTTATGATTGAGCACCGTCTCCGTTCGCCGCGTCAGGACAAAAGTCAGCCGGCCATCCTTGGGGTAGAGCAGCATGAGCACGGCCCCTTGTCGGGGTGGCTGATCATGGGAGAATTGCTTAGGGTCGAAGGGCGGTTGCACCGCCATGCGGTGGTGCGCTATCTGTCCGGGCCTGGGTTGAGCCAGGGCGCGGCGCACATCCCCTATCGTCGGATTCGCGCGGTGTCCCATGTCCTTTCTTAACCCGCCTCGGCCATGATCTCGCGCAAGGCGGCCTCGTAAACTTCATAGGCGCGTTGCCCGAAAAGCACGAAACGCACCAACTCGATCTCCGGATGCGCCTTGAGATAGTCAATGGTCGTGCGCAGGGCAATCTTGGCTGCCTCGTTCATGGGATAGCCATAGGCGCCGGTGCTGATGGCCGGAAAGGCGAGGCTACGTATGCCGTGCTGGGAAGCCAGCCTCAGGCTGTTTCGGTGGGCACTGGCCAGGAGTTCCGGCTCGCCCGACTTTCCGTCACGATACACTGGCCCTACGGCATGGATGACATATTTCGCCTTGAGCCGTCCACCTGTGGTGAGGCGCGCCTCGCCGGTGGGGCAGCCCCCGATGCGGCGACATTCGGCGAGGATCTGAGGGCCGCCAGCGCGGTGAACTGCTCCATCCACGCCCCCTCCGCCCAGCAGGGTCGTGTTGGCCGCGTTGACGATCGCGTCAGTATTCTGCTGGGTTATATCCCCTTCGATCAGTTCCAGGCGAGAGGAACTAACCCGTATTTCCACTGCCGCCCTCCTTTCTTACAGTTTCGGTGCTATACGCCGATTTCGACCGTCTCCATCGGCGCTGGCACCTGGACATCGGCAACGCCCAACTCGCGGATGCCTCTCGCCAGCGCCTCTGCCTGCTCCGGCTCCCCATGCACCACGAATACCTTTTTCAGGCGCTGTCGGTCGAGCTGGCCGATATAGGCCAGCAGTTCGCTCCGATCAGCGTGGGCGCTATAGCCATCAATAACTTCCACCGCAGCCCGCCGCTCGTACTCCTCGCCGAAGATCTTGACCTGCTTCTCTCCTTCCACAAGCCGTCGCCCCAGCGTGTGCCGGGCCTGGAAACTGACGATCAGGATCGTATTGTGAGGATCCTCGATGCTGTTCTTTAGGTGGTGCAAGATGCGGCCAGACTCACACATGCCGGAAGCGCTAATGATAATGAGCGGTTCACGCAAATAGTTCAAATCCTTCGACTCTGCCGGGGATCGCACATAGCGCAGGCTCTTGAAGCCTAAAGGATCGTGTTCATCGCTCTGGAGGACAAGAGCGTGCGTCTCTTCGTCGTAGCACTCAGGATGAAGTCGGAAGATCTCCGTGACGTCCACAGCCAGTGGGCTATCCACAAAGATGGGAAGGCGAGGGATCTTGCGCGCCTCCGACAACTGTCGCAGGTCGTAGACGATTTCTTGGGTGCGTCCTACGGCAAAGGCAGGGATGATGACCTTGCCGCCCTTCTCGAACGTTTGGTTAATCACCTGTCGAAGTTTGGCCTTTGCTTCCTCAATAGTGCCGTGCGAGCGATCCCCGTAGGTGCTTTCAGTGATGAGAAAGTCCATGTCGGGGATAACTACAGGGTCGCGCAGGATGGGCAGGCCGGGCCGTCCCAAATCCCCTGTATAGACGAGTCGCCAGGTGCGTCCCCCTTCGTTGACCTCGAAAAGGCATAACGCCGAACCCAGGATATGCCCGGCATCACGGAACATCAGGCGAACGCCGGGAGCAATAGTAAGCCAGCGGTCATAGTCAACGCTGACGAACTGGCGCAAGCTGGCCATTGCCTCTTGCGGGGAGTAAATCACTTCCACAGGGGGTTCCCCCTTGCGCTGTCGTTTCTTGTTGACGTAAGCCACGTCGCTGGCCAGAATGTGTGCGCTATCGCGCAGCATGGCGTTGCACAGATCCCGCGTGGCATGGGTCGCATAGATGTTCCCCTGGAAACCACAGCGTACCAGGTTGGGCAGATTGCCACTATGGTCTATGTGCGCATGAGAGAGCACACAGCAATCTATGCGCGAAGCGTCGAAGGGGAGGTTACGGTTGCGCTCATAGCTCTCCTGCCTCTTCCCCTGGAAGAAGCCGCATTCCAAAAGGACACGGCATCCATTGACCTGGAGCAGGTGCATAGAACCGGTCACAGCGCGCGCTGCCCCCATAAAAGTGATCTGCACAGTGATGCCTCGTTTCTCTTGTTTCGCTGCCACTTCGCCTTTTAGCCGGTATTATCGCTTGTTTCCCAGGGATGTCAAGACCGTCTACACCGACAAAAACTTTAAAGTTTACTTGACAGATTTATGGAGCTTTGCCTATTGACTTTTGGCTTCTTTTGATTATAATGGGAGACAGAAGAGGTCCTGAGGAGCTAAAGCGGATTCCTTAGGCAACAGTAACTCATATCGGTGAGCAGAGGAAACCTCGGAGCAAAGGCCTTATTCGCAAGCTAGAATAAAGGTATGTGAGCATACTGGGAAGCTAGCAAGCCAAACGGAAAAACCGCAAGGTTTCTACCCGGATGGTGAGCCAAAGAGTAGAACCGCAGGGAAACCAGGTATCGAAAACTGGCAAGCGATAACGTATACTGGCACGAGATGTAACTCCAAGTTAGCCGAAAGGCTAGCGTACCAGACTCAGTTGTATGACCTCTGAGAATGGGCAAGCCGGTGAAGAGAGCTACTGGCAAACGCCAGAAGGTAGGTTGCCGGAATCGAAAAAGCAGAGGTTACTTGGGGCCTCTTCGGGCTTATAGATGAAAAAGGCCATCACCTGCGTCGAGCGGGCGATGGCCTTTTGGCTTTTCGGAGCTAACTGGCGGCATACACCTGGGGATCGAGGACGCCGATAAAGGGGAGATTGCGATACCGCTGCCTGTAGTCCAAACCATACCCTACCACAAAGCGATCAGGGATCTCGAAGCCTTTGTATTTGATGTCCAAATCAATCAGCCGCAGACGGGGTTTATCCAGCAGCACGCACACCTCCAGGCTTGCTGGCTGGCGCGTCCTCAGGATTTTGAGGATGTAACCGAGCGTGAAGCCGGTGTCAACGATGTCCTCCACAAACAAAACGTGGCGTCCTTCTATCGGTTCTTCCAGGTCTTTGATCAGGCGCACGACACCGCGCATCCGTTGCGAAGGCCCATAATGGGAGATGGCCATGAAATCCATAGCTACCGGTATGGTGATGGCGCGAAGCAGGTCGGCCATGAAGAATATCACACCGCGCAATACCCCGATCATCAGCAAATCTTTCCCCTGGTAATCTCGTGAGATGGCGGCGCCCAGCTCGCGCACCCGCTCCTGGATGCGCGCGCTGCTGATGAGGATCTCGGCGATGGCCTTTTCCGGCTCCAGCGCTCCAACTTTAGCTTCTGGCTGACTTGTCTGCGTGCTCACCGTTCTTTAATGCCTCCTCACCAACCAGGTCGTTCCGGCGACCCTGTAGGCCGTATTTGAACAACAATTCCCCAAACGCGCTGCGATTCACGAGTTTGATATTCACCTCCGGATAAAGCTCACGGAGGCGGCGAATTTTGCGGTTTTTCTTGCCGATAAGCTTTTGGCGTATCGTCGTTAGCTCGATATAAAGATCGTATTGGAGGAGGTAGAAATCAGGGCTGAAAGACTCAATGACCTCGCCTTTCTCATTGCGTTCCAGGACGAAGGCTCTCGGCTCATACTGCCACTCGATCTGGTAAAAGTCCAGGATGCGGCTGAACTCTTCCTCGCTGGGATGAGCAAAGGCCGTGCTGCTTCTCTTTTCTTGTTTCTTGGATTTGGTCATGCTTTCTTTTCAGCAGCGACGATAATCAGATCCACAGCCCAAGATAGATCCCCCGGGCCGACATTGATGACCAGGTCATACAACAGGGGGTCCAACCACTGGATGCCGTACTCTCTGCGCAGATAGCCAGCCCGTTTCCGGTCGCTGGCGACGATGCGGTTGATTGCTGCCTCCTTGCTGATCCCTTCCTCCGCCATCAGACGGCGCACACGGAGATGGGGCGGCGATACGATCTTGATATGGAGCACCTGCGGATGCTGACGCAAGATAGCCTGGCCACCCCTGCCGACGATGATGGCTTTCCCTTCCTCCGCTGCCTGGCGAATGATAGCCTCCACCGCCTGCCGGTACGCTTGTCGGGCCGCAGCCGGAGGACGCAAGCGAAGGATGTTCAGATCATCAATCTCCGCCAACGCAGCCTCGGGAGCGCGAGACGAGCGCGCCGCGCGGTCAATGATG